>CALXJO010000016.1 GCA_944388645.1 uncultured Clostridia bacterium | reverse complement strand
AAAAGAGTAATAAAATTTTACTTTTATTACTCTTTATTATTTACATGTCATCATCTTCATCTTTTTTGTCATCATCTTTTTCGTCTTCATCGTCTTCTTCGCACTCATCATGACCATGGCAAGATGAGCAACAACCAGAACATCCTTCTTCTTCGTCGTCTTCATCCCAATCTAGTTCTATTATATTATGACATTCTGGACATCTTATTTCTTCTTTTAGTTCATCTTCAATATCTGCTACAAATTCATGATTACAATATGGACAAACTATTTCAAAGTCATAATCATCATCTTCATAAATGTCTTTTTTTATTAAATCTACAGTATTTTTTACTTTAGATAATTTGCTATCTATTTCTTCTTGATGCTTTTCTAGATTCTCCATTCTCTTTGAATTTACATCTGTAACCCTATCTATAATATCAATATATAAAGATGATAACTCAGACATTTTCTTTATAACATATTTTCTTTCTTCTTTGTCAGAAATATGTTCCTCAATATCTTTTATTATTTTTAAATATTCTTCACTTAACTTAGACATGTGACTTCCTTAAAAATTTATATTTAGGTTTTAAGATTTACCTATAAACTTTATATTATTATGCACTAAACTCTTTCCATATATTCACCAGTTCTGGTATCTATTTTTACAACATCTCCAATATTTATAAACATTGGAACTGTTAATTCATAACCATTTTCTAATGTTGCTGGTTTTCCAGATGTTGTAGTAGTATTTCCAGCAAATCCTGGTTCTGTATATGTAACTTCTAATTCAACAAACATTGGTGGCTCTACAGCAAAAACATTTCCTTTATATGATAATATTTTTACATTCATATTTTCTTTTATAAATTTTAAAGCATCTCCAATTTGTTCTTTATTTAGTGGTATTTGCTCATATGTTTCATTATCCATGAAATAGTATAAGTTTTCATCATTATATAGATATTGCATATCTCTCTTATCTATTTCAGCTCCTGGATATTTTTCAGATGGGTTGAATGTTTTTTCTATAACTGCTCCTGTTATTACATTTTTTAATTTTGTTCTAACAAAAGCTGAACCCTTTCCTGGTTTTACGTGTTGGAATTCAACTACTCTAAATACGTTTCCATCCATCTCAAAAGTTGTTCCGTTTCTAAAATCTCCAGCCATATATACTGCTGCCATTATTATTACCCCTTTCTAATTTTTTATTAAATTTTTATTCTCTTTTTTCTACGTGACTATACTATAATACTACAAATTTGTCTAAAAATCAAGTCTTTTAGCTTTATTTTGCTTCATCTACAACAACATAATCTTTATCAGATCTTGTTAAAACTGTTGCCATACCTTTATTAACCCATACAGTATCTTCTATTCTTACACCAAATTTATTAGGAATATAAATTCCAGGTTCATCTGTTACAACCATATTATTTTTCAAATTAAAGTCCATTTTTGTACTCATAAAAGGAAGTTCATGTATTTCTAGTCCAACTCCATGTCCTAATGCATGTACTAAATCATAGCCATGTAATTTAAAATCATTTTCTACCATTCTGCTTATTATTTTTAAGTTTACTCCCTCTTTCATTTCATCTATTGCTTGTTTTTGATTCTTTAACACTAATTCATAAATTGGTTTTATTTCTTCTGGTACAAACCCTGCAAATATAGTTCTTGTCATATCTGAACAATAACCTTTATATTTACATCCCATATCTATTGTAATAGGATCACCTGGTTCTATCTTCTTGTCTGTTGGAATAGCATGTGGAAGTGAAGAATTTTTTCCAGATGCAACTATTGTATCAAATGCTACATCATCTGCACCATTATTTATGAAAAACTCTTCTATCTCTTTAGCTATTTGTTTTTCTGTTAATCCAATTTTTATATAGCTTCTTAAATGATTAAAACACCTGTCTGTTAGTTCACAAGCCTGTTTTATTATTTCTATTTCTTCAGGGTCTTTAATCATTCTTTGTTTTTCTATAATGCCTTCTGTTTCTTGCAGATTATTTATTTTATATGTATGCATAAATTGCTTATATTTGGCATAGGTAACATATTCTTCTTCAAATCCTACATTTTCGCAGAATAAGAAAAAGTTTTCATAGTCGTCTTTTGATAAATCTTTCATATCAAATACCACTATTTCATCATAAATTGTAAGTGTATTATTTACTGCTTCAACATATCTTCCATCTGTTATGTATATGTTCTCTTTTGGCGTTATTAAAAATGTTCCTTCAGCATCTATTCCTGTTAAATATTTCACATTAATTGGATTTGATATTATTATTCCTTGCATATCTAACATTCTAATTTTATCTCTTAACCAACGAATATTATTGTTCATATAATCACTCATTTCTATTTTTATTTTATTTTTTAAGCTGCATTTATATTATATGTACCTAGTGTAAATATTTTTAACATTATAAATAATAGTAAATCAAATGGTGCAAATATAGCAATTATAGTTGCAATTACTATAAAAGGTCCAAAAGGCATGTATTCTTCACCGTTCTTCTTCTTTGCTATCATTAACATTATTCCAACTATTGCTCCTAGCAAGAAAGCCATAAGAGAAACTATTATAATTGTTCTCCATCCAAAGAATAATCCTAAGCCTCCCATCAGTTTAACATCTCCAAATCCCATAGCTTCTTTTCCAGTTATAAGTGATCCAACAAATGTTATAAATAAGAATATTCCTCCTCCTACGAGCATTCCAAGTAGTCTATCAATTGCAATGTTTACATTGGTTACTCCTTGAATAAATGTAAATACTAAACCCACTTCAAATATGCTTAAATTTAATCTATTAGGTATTATTTTCTGTTTATAATCTATTATAAATACACAAATAAGCATTGGTATTAATATCATATATTCTAATGTCGCTATTCCAATTCCATTTAAGTAGAGTATTCCTAAATACAAAATAGCTGTAATTATCATATATATGTATTTGGGGCTATTGGATTTAATATATGTAAAAAATTCTCGTACAAATACTTTTTTATAGTCTGGAAGTCTTATAATACACCACTCTATTAAACGCCCAACGACTAACCCTATTATTCCTATAGCCAAATAGTATAATATATTTATATTGTTTATATACATAAATTCTAACCTCTTTATTTTACTTTTGTTTTATATTATTCTCTTTAAAATACTTTTTTAATATTATTTTTTCTATGTTTCTATTTATCTTCGTTACTAATATGTCTGATGGCTGTAGTGGTTTTACTAATATTGAATACATTTTACATCTATTTGCACCAAAAACATCTGTTAGGACTTGATCTCCTATTACTGCTATATTTTTAGGATTTTCTATTCCTAATAAATTCTGTGCTTTTCTAAAACCACCCTTTAATGGTTTTTTTGCAAAGAATATATATGGCACATCTATTAATTTTGAAAGTTTTTGTGCTTTCGATTTTCTATTTGTATTTGATAATATACAAATTTTTATATTATTTTTCTTTATATTTTCTACCCACTTCTCTAATCCTTCAATAATTTTATTATCTTTATCTATTATAGTATTATCTATATCTAGTAAAATTCCTTCTATTTTGTTATTCTGTAAAAAATCTACTGTTATTTCTAATATATTACCAAAGTATTTTTTAGGGTAAAAAATCATTACAGCCTCCTTGTTTTGCTATTTTTATATTATCAATATGTTATTTTTTTGTCAAGAGTTGTTTGGATGTTTTTGGGTGTTTTTGGGGACACTTCTTTAAAACATCTTTTGGGTGTTTTTGGGGACACTTCTCCCCAAAATACTTAAATGCATTTCTTTACTAATTCTACAAATAGTGGGCTAGGTCTATCTGGTCTTGATTTAAATTCTGGATGGAATTGTCCTGCTACAAAAAATGGATGATTTTCTTCTTCTAATTCTACAATTTCTACTAAATTTCCATTAGGAGATGTTCCTGAAATTTTTAGTCCTGCTTTTTCAATTTCTTCTCTATAATCATTGTTAAATTCATATCTATGTCTGTGTCTTTCAGATATTTTTTCTTCACCATAGATTTTTCTTGCATAACTTCCTTGTTTTAAAACACAAGGGTATGCTCCAAGTCTCATTGTTCCACCTTTTTTAGTAATGTTTTTTTGATTTTCCATAATATGTATAACTGGATGAGCTGTATTTTCATCAAATTCTACTGAATTTGCATCATTATATTTTAATACATTTCTTGCAAATTCTATAACTGCCATTTGCATTCCTAAGCATATTCCAAGGAAAGGAATTTTATTTTCTCTTACATATTTTATTGTTTCTATTTTTCCTTCAATTCCTCTATTTCCAAATCCTCCAGGTACAATTACTCCATCAAAGTCTTTTAATATTTCTTCTACATTCTGGCTTGTTATTTTTTCAGAATCAATAAGTTTTATATTAACTCCAACTCCATTTTTATATCCCGCATGTTTAACACTTTCTATAACCGATAAGTATGAATCCTCTAATTTAACATATTTTCCTACAATTGCAATGTTGACCTTTTTTTCTTCTTGTTTTTTATATTTGCTATCAACTTCTTTAAAATGTTTTATCATCTCTGCCCATTTTTCGTTATTTGCTTCTACTTTGTCTAATTCTAAATGTTTACAAACTTCTACTGCTAGTCCTTCTTTTTCAAGCATTAGTGGAACTTCATAGAGGTTAGATGCTGTTAAGTTTGCAATTACATTTTCTGGTCTTACATTACAAAATAGTGCAATTTTATTTCTTATGCTTGCAGTAATTGGAATCTCTGTTCTACAAACTAATATATCTGGTTTTATTCCTATAGATTGTAGTTCTTTTACTGAATGTTGTGTTGGTTTAGATTTTAATTCGTTTGATCCAGAAATATAAGGTAATAGTGTTACATGTATATAAATTACATCTTCTGGTTTGTTCTCTAATCCTACTTGTCTTATTGCTTCTAAGAAAGGTAAACTTTCTATATCTCCTACTGTTCCACCTATCTCTGTAATTACAACATCTACATCATTTTTTCCTAATGAATATACTTTGTTTTTTATGGCGTTTGTTATATGAGGAATTACTTGAACTGTTTTTCCTAAATAATCCCCTTTTCTTTCTTTTTCAATTACTTCTTGATATATTCTTCCTGTTGTTACACTTGAATTTTTGCTTAAATTTTCATCTGTAAATCTTTCATAATGGCCTAAGTCTAAATCTGTTTCAGCTCCATCTTCTGTTACAAAAACTTCTCCATGCTCATATGGGCTCATTGTTCCTGGGTCTACATTAATATATGGATCAAATTTTTGATTTGCTACTTTATAACCTCTATTTTTTAATAATCTTCCTAATGATGCAGCTGTTATTCCTTTTCCTAATCCTGATACTACTCCTCCTGTCACAAATACATACTTTGTTTCCACTTTACTTTCCTCCTTCATACAAAACAAACAAAATAAAATAGGCTAAAATCCCTAAAAGGTGTTTTTTTTTAGCCTATTGTTATTTTCTAATATTGATATTGTTTATTTTAACAAATAAATTTCCCTTTTTCAAGTATTTTTGCTAATTTTCCCATTTAAATGTGTTTACCATGTTTGTAGATTCTTCCTCTAATTGACCTTGGTCTTCCATGTTAAATGTAGTTGCTGTAAAATATGCAAGTCTTCCATCTTGATTACGTATGTAATAAATATAATCAATTTCTTCTGGATAATCCGTGTATTTTAGATATATTTTTAGTGTTTCATATCCATTTGCAGTTGTAAATTCTTCTATAGAATATTCAGCTGGAAGTACTTGTTCTTTAATGTATGTCTCTAAACTCGTATGTATCTCTTGTATTGAACTATATGTTCCAGAACTTTCTTGTTCATACGAAAATACCATAGTTGCTGGATATTGTGTGTAGTCTATTTGGTTTTGGCCTTCCGTATTTGTTGTAGCAACTGGTATTTCGCTTATATATTTATAATATGTCCATTCGCTTTGGTTTTCAGAAGACTCTAACTCTGTCCATCCAGTTTCTAATGTAAAGCTTACATCATCATTCCAAACAGTTAGGTTTTGACTTGTATATAGATTGTTATATACAGTAATAGCAATTAAAATTACTACAATAATAGCTATTATAATAGCTGTTACTTTTCCATTTGATTGCTTTACTTTTGTATTTGCTTCATCTTCTTCACTATAATAATACTTACCTTTATATTTCTTTATTATTCCTAGACTCTTCAAATAATTAAATGCTACTTTTTTACCCGGATTTTCTATCTCTGCGAAAACTTCTTCCTTCATTAGAGTATTATTGTTATTTGTTGCATCATATTTTTCAAATATTGGCTTTATTATTTTTATTGATTCTTCTTTAACTTGCTTTTGTTCTTCTGTATTTGATAAATCTAATTTTAAATCTTTTGGATTTTCTACATTTACCAATTGTTTCTTAATATTAGCCGCAATAACACCTGCACCTAATACTGTAAATAAAACAGAAATTATATAATCTCTTATTATTCCAGATGAGAAATTATTGTATGTATATAAATTCCTTATAGAATTGAAGCTTACTGTCATATTTTCCTTTTGTAAAAGTAAAGCAGGTATTACTAATAATGTAACAATTGTTACTATAATGATTGCTAAAACCATTATTATTATTGGAAGTTTTTTATCTATTTTTCCTCTAAAGATTTTATAACCATAAAATTCCCCAGCACCAATTAATACAGCAAGTAATGATAACATTACATTTCCATATACATATGCTAATACCCATGGTATTGTTGCAATGGCACCACCAATAATAGCTCCTATTATTCCAGTTAAATAACTTCCTTCTTTTTTCACATTATCTTCCATTACTTCTTTCCTTTCTTTTATTTTCTTTTTTAGTACATTTTTAATATATCATAAGAAATATGCAATTTCAATAAAATTCTCTCCAGAATTGAGAGAACTTTTTGATAAATAGATTTCTTATTATGTAATCTGTCCCTAAAAACAGCTTTTAGGTGTTTTTGAGAAGTGTCCCCAAAAACACATTTTTAATATATCATAAGAAATATGCAATTTCAATAAAATTCTCTCCAGAATTGAGAGAACTTTTTGATAAATAGATTTCTTATTATGTAATCTGTCCCTAAAAACAGCTTTTAGGTGTTTTTGAGAAGTGTCCCCAAAAACACCTAAAATTATTGTTTCTTTATTTTTGGTTTTGCAAGTAGTGATGCTATATAGCCAAAGAATATTGCTGCTGCAATTCCTCCAGCTGATGCTTTTACTCCTCCTATAAATGCCCCTAGTAGTCCTATTTCTTTTACTGATTCTATTGCTCCTTTAGCCAGATTTGCTCCAAAGCCAGTTAATGGTACAGTAGCACCTGCTCCAGCAAAATCTATTAAATATTGGTAGATTCCTAATCCTCCCAGTATAGCACCTGTTGTAACAAATATTACTAATATTCTTGCAGATGTAAGTTTAGTCTTATCTAATAAGATTTGTCCAATTATACAAATTGTTCCTCCTGTTATAAAACATCTTAGTAATTGTAACCAATCAATGCTTTGTATAAATTCCATTATTTATATTCACCTTTCTTTCTAAATTTCTATTGATATAGCATGTGCTATTCCTGGTATTGATTCTCCTTGTTGCATGCTTGTTGAATTCATAAGAGCACCTGTTGCAATTAATAATATTCTTTTCATCTTTTTATCTTTTAATTGTTTAAAAAAGTAGCCTGAAAATACAGTTGCAATACAGGCACATCCGCTTCCTCCAGCATGTGTATCTTGTTTTTCTTTATCAAACATTAATACTCCGCAATCATTGTAATTAGAATTAATGTTGTAACCTTTACTTTGTGCCATTTCTGCTAAAATTTCTTTTCCTACATGTCCTAAATCACCTGTTATTATCGCATCATAATAGCTTGGTTTTCTACCTGTATCTTGAAAGTGAGTTATTAATGTATCTAATGCAGCTGGTGCCATTGCAGCCCCCATATTATTAGCATCTTTTACTCCCATATCTACTATTTTTCCAGGTGTGATATTAGTAATATATGGTCCTTGGCCTGTTTGAGATAAAATTACTGCTCCAGAGCCGGTTACAGTCCATTGTGCTGTAGGCGGTCTTTGTGTTCCAAGCTCTAATGGGAATCTAAATTGTTTTTCTGCACTACAAAAATGACTTGATGTTGCACAAATTACATTTTTGGCTCCATTTGCTTCTACGAAAACTGACCCTATACACATACTTTCTGTAAATGTTGAGCAAGCTCCAAAGACTCCAAAATATGGTATATTACTTTCTCTTAATCCAAAATCACTCGATATACATTGATTTAGTAAATCTCCGGCAAATACATAATCTATATCACTAGTTGCTAAATTAGATTTAGCAACAACTAAATTAACTGTTTCTTTTATAATTTTACTTTCAGCCTTTTCCCAAGATTTTTCTCCCCAAAATTCGTCTTCTAGACATTTATCAAAATAACTTGCCATTGGTCCATCAGCTTCTTTAGGTCCTACTATTGAGGCCGCTTCTAAAATGCTTGGTGGATTATCAAAACAAATTGTTTGTTTTCCTATTTTATGCATTACTTTTCCTCCTTTTGTTTAAGCTAGAATATACTTGCAATTATTCCTACAATTATAGATGTAGAAATACCAAATACTAATACTGGTCCTGCAACAGTAAACATTTTGCCTCCAACTCCCATAACATAACCTTCTGATTTATATTCAATAGCTGGAGAGACTATAGAGTTTGCAAAACCTGTTATTGGTATTAAAGTTCCTGCACCTGCAAATTTTCCTATTCTATTAAAAATATTTAGTGATGTTAAAAGTGCAGATATTGCAATTAATGCAATTGAAACAACAGTTGAAGCAAGAGTAGCATCCATACCTTTAAATATACAAAAATCTAGTATAATCTGTCCTATAGAACAAATTAATCCTCCTACCCAAAAAGCGTTAAAGCAGTCTCTTAAAATAGGCGAATTTGGTGATTTTTCTTTTACTAATTTATCATATTGTTTTTGCGTATTTATCTGTTCCACAACTTTTGCACCTACTCTCTTTCTCTATCTAGCATAAAGCTTAAATCTAAATCCACATAATATTCACTAATTTTGTCTCCATTTATTTTTGCTCTTTGTTCTATTATTTTTACCCCTGTTAAATAGTCTAATGTTTTTGATGCTTCTGCTACTGTTTGCACAATTGCATCTTTCCAAGAAACTTTTGAAGTTCCAGTTATAATTAAATGTTTTTCCATACAAAACCTCCATATTTTATTTACTAACAATATCTTTTCCTTTTTTTCTAAAAATATGCAAAAAAAAATCGCCCAAAAAAGGGCGTCCCTAATGGGCGATATCTTTTATAACTTCACCTGCCATTATTAATCCGCATACTGATGGGACAAAGCTTATACTTGCTGTTGGCTTTTTGCTTGTTTCATGTTCTTGGTCTGTATTTTTTTCATTTATTTGTTTTGGGATTTCTTTTGAATATACTACTTTTGTATGGTTTATTCCAAGTGTTCTTAATTGTTTTCTAATTGTTTTTGCAAGTGGGCAAACTTCGGTTTTACTAATATCTGCAACTTCTATCATTGTAGGGTCTAGTTTATTTCCCATTCCCATTGCTGATATTATTTTTATATTTTTTTCATGTGCCAATTTTATTAACAAAATTTTTGATTTAACTGAGTCTATTGCATCTACTATATAGTCATATTTTTCATCTATTAATTTTTCACTATTTTCTTGATTAAAGAATTCTTTATAAGCTATAACTTTTGCATTTGGATTAATTTTTAAGATTCTTTCTTTTTCTACTTCTACTTTGTCTCTCCCTATTGTTGTTACATCTGCAATTAGTTGTCTATTTATATTAGTCTCATCAACCACATCACCATCTATTAATACTATGTTTCCAATTCCAGCTCTTGCCATGGCTTCTACTGCATAAGAGCCAACTCCTCCACAGCCAAATACAGCAACTGTAGATGAATTTAGTTTTTGTATATTTTCTTTTCCTATTAATAATTGCTCTCTTGCTAACCAGTTTTCCATTTTATTCTCCCATAAAAATTACATTTGTTCCAAATGTTACTTCTGTTATAGTATCTCCTTTTCTTCCATCAGCCTCATAATTTGATATACTAAATTCAATTTTATTATTATTTCCAATAGTTGAATCTTGCTGTGTTAAAGTATATGTTGCAATCCCAATATTTCCGTCCCAATTTACATCAATTGTATGTCCTGCTATTTGCACTTTTGGAAAGACTGTAAAGTCATAGTTGGTTAGTATTTTAAGTGTGATTGTATCTCCTATTTTTGCTTCATCTTTACTATCTCCATCACTTTCAATTGTAACCACTGATATTATTGGTAACTCTACACTACTATAATAATCTTGAGCAAATCCTCCTTCAGAAAAACTATTAACCATTGTATAATGTTTTTCTCCGTCTAATATAGCTCCAGCAAGATAATAAACAGTTAAACTTTTTTCATTAACTACATACAAATCATCTGTATTGAAGTTACTATTTTTATTTCCTTCGCCATAGTTTAAATCTACATTTAAAGAATTAACTCTTATGTAATAATAATTTCCACTATCATTTGGATTCTTATCTTTATCCGGAATTTGACTCAAATCATAAGTATGACTTTTGTCTATTGGTAAATAGCCATTTTCTAAATAAAATAATTTTATTTCTTCACTTAATTTTATTACATCTTCTTTAACATCATTATATTTCTCAATTTCAATTGTTGAAGTCATACTTGTAGTAAAAGAAACCGCTATTATCATCATTATAACTATAGTAACAACTAATGTTATTAAAGTTACTCCTCTCTCATTTTTCATTATATTTCTCCTTTTGTTAAAGATTAATTATATATTACAATAATTAAATTTGTTTTTCAATAGAGATATAATTAAAAAATGTAGAAATCGATATACATTATATCAACTTCTACATTTTGAAAATTTTTTATTTTGCATTTTTTGCAATTTCAGCAACTTTTGCAAATGCAGTTGGATCTGATACTGCCATTTCAGCAAGCATTTTTCTGTTTATAACAACATTTGCTTTCTTTAATCCATTTATTAATTTGCTATATGTTAATCCATTCATACGGCTAGCTGCGTTTATTCTAGCTATCCATAATTTTCTAAAATTAGATTTTTTATCTTTTCTTCCAACATATGCATATTGTCCAGATTTCATAACAGCTTGTTTAGCCATTCTAAATCTGTAATGTTTAGCACCATAATATCCTTTTGCTCTTTTTAATATTTTATTATGTTTTTTACGTGTTATTATTGCTGTTTTTACTCTTGCCATTTTTTCTCACCTTCCTACTTACTATTTGTTACCATATGGTAATAATTTCTTAATTCCTGCTTCGCATGTTTTATCTGCATAAGCATCTTGAATTTTTCCTCTAGATTTTGCTCTTGGAGTTTTATTTGCTAATAAATGTCTTCTATTTGATTTTGTTCTTTTTACTTTTCCAGTTGCTGTATAGCTATATCTTTTTTTAGCAGCTTTGTTTGTTTTTAACTTTGGCATAATTTTTTCCTCCTTATTGTTTTTGTGGGATATTCCCTATATATAAATAGTTTATAACTATTATATTAACATTATTTTTCTACTTTTTTAGCTAATATTACAAACATGTTTTTACCTTCTAGTAATGGTTTCTTTTCCACATTTGCTATATCTGACAAATATTCTACAAATTTATTTAGAGTATCTTCTCCTGCTTTTACATAGTTTAGCTCTCTTCCTCTAAATCTTACTGTAATTTTTACTTTGTTTCCATCTTCAATAAATCTTCTTGCATTTTTTGCTTTAAATTCAAAGTCATGTTTCTCGATGTTAGGAGTTATTCTAATTTCTTTAGTCTCGAAAGTTTTTTGATTTTTTCTTGACTCCTTTTCTCTTTTAGCTTGTTCAAACTTATATTTACCATAATTCATAAGTTTACAAACTGGTGGATTTGCACTAGGTGATACTAAAGCTAAATCTAATTTAGCATCTTGCGCTCTATCTAATGCTTCGTCTAGAGAAACAATTCCTAGTTTTTCTCCATTTGCTCCGATTAATTGAACTTCTTTTGCTCTAATTTTTTCATTAATTAGTAATTCTTGTTTTATAAAAAACACCTCCAAAAAAATAAGATTGACTTTCAAAAAGCCAACCCACATAAAAATAACTATGTATTTTTTACATAATTAAATATTAAATTTCTACCTTTTGCTACATTGCTAAGGTGAGAAGTGGATTGCTTCTTCTTGAACGAATAATATTATATACTATATTTTCATATTTGTCAAGACAATTTTGCAATTTTAAAGCGCTTATGCTAGAGTACAATTCACAGTTAAAGTTAATAAGTGATTTATAGAAAATTTATATATTTTTTCAAATTTTTATTCGTCGCTTGTTGTCGCTACGCTTCAAGCTACGCGCTCCTCATAAATTTTCAAAATATATAAATTTTCTTAAGTAAAATAAAAATTAATTATGAATTGTAACTAGAATATTTTTTACTATACATGTACCTATTAGAATAAAAATTCCAATATAAATATAAATTGGACTGTATTTTAGTACATATTTAGAATTTTCCTTTTTGAATATTTTTGCTAAGGTTGTACTTATAACATATATTGTTAGAACAACTACAGTATATAAGACTGTTGGATTATAATATATGGAAGCTAGTATTTTTCCATTCATTAAACTAATAAAAGCTCTTGTACAACCACATCCTGGGCAGTATATTCCAAACTTTTCATATATTATGCAATTAAATATTGGTGGTTTACCAATAAGTATATATACTATATATGCGATTATTAAAATGATAATCGTTATTACTACAGATATATACACATAATCATTATAAGATTTTTCTTTTTTCATCGTTACTCCAAATTAAAATATAAATCCAGACCCCTTTATGGAGCCGGATTTATATTACTATAATATGAGGTTATTTTAAAATTTTAATTTTTCCTATTAAAGGAACCTCTTTCTCTTCTTGGTTAATTGCAGCAACTAATCCCATAATCCAGCATACTATCATGAATATTCCCCAAATCCAGCCTATGCAAGGTATTATTGATAATAAAGAAAATAGCATAATTACTAATGCTTGATTTACATGAAATTTTGCTCCTTCTTTATCTCCAGCAACTACTGCTATAATTAGACCAATCCATGTTAAGTACGCTACAATACTTGTTGTTTTAGCATCCATCTTTCATCTTCCTTTCTTATGTTATTATATATCTATTTTACCATATATGACTTTTTTTGACAAGTTTTTCACTCTTAAATATATTATTTATTTAATCTTTTTTATTGTTTTACTGTCAATGATTTTTGAAAATGTCCCAAAAAATTTTAAACATAAGCCCTAAAAATTTGATTTTTTAGGGTTAGTTTTT
>CALXJO010000015.1 GCA_944388645.1 uncultured Clostridia bacterium | reverse complement strand
ATGAAAACTAAACAAGTTAGTATTAGATTATTTCCATTGTTAATTATTATATTAGTAATTATTGCAATAATAATTACAGCAATTGTAGTTCTAAATAGGACAGGAAATGAAAAAAAAGATGAAATTATACATCAGTATGCAGGCAGTGGCACTGTAGATGATCCATATAGAATTGAAAAAGTAGAAGATTTTATAAAACTACTTAGAAATATAGCAAATGGAACCACATATAAAGATACTTATTTTAAATTAATAAATAGATTGGATTTTCAAGATGACTCTTCTTATTTAGATATTAATGATACTACATATGGAGATTTAAATTCTGATGGAAATATAGATGGAGTTAAGCTTGAACTTACGACAGGCAATGGCTTCTATGGAGTTATAGATGAGGAATCAAGCTCATTTGAAGGAAATTTTAATGGTGATAATAAAACTATTACAAATTTAATAATGAATATTCCAGAAGGAAATACTAAAACTAATATTGGGTTATTTGAAAATAATAAAGGAACAATATCTAATCTTAGAATTATTGGAAATATAACAACTACAAATGAGTATATAGAGAATATTAATATGAATATTGGTATGCTTGCCTCAAGAAATGAAGGAACTATTCAATCTTGTAGAATAGAAGGAAATATTAAAGTATTAGAAAACGCAGAAAATGCAAATATTTTAATAGGAGGAATAGTTGGAGAAAATGTGGGAACAATTTTAGATTCATCAAGCAGTGTTAATATAGAATCAAATTGTCAAAAAGCAGGAATCACTGCTAGAAACACTGTAGATTCAAATATACTAAACAGCGGTGTAATCACAAATTGTTCTAATAATGGTGAAATCAAAGAAACAAGTAATTCAAATAATTATACAGCAGGAATTGTAGCTGAGAATAATGGTGTGCTTACCAGTTGTACAAATAATGGTAAGGTAGAAGCTAAAATTGCAGGTCGGAATTGCATGTTTTTCATCTGGAAATATAGTTTCTTGTCAAAACACAGCAAGAGTTAATAATTTAGATCAAAATTCTAATGATGAAGAAGTAGTTCGGTGGAATAGTTGCAATTTTAGAAAATGCAAACATTGAGAATTGCAGAAATAGTGGAGTAATTTTTGGAACAAATAATATTGGTGGTATTGCAGGTGAAAATAAAGGAAGCATTTTAAATTGTAACAATGATGCAAATGTTTCAAAATTTGAAGAAGTAATAGCTGGAAGTGTAAATATAGGAGGAATTGTAGGTATAAACTATGATTCTAGTAGAATATCAAATTCTAAAAATTCTCGGAAATATTACATCTAGCTCAGACAATATTGTGACTTTAGGAGGAATTTGCGGAGTTTTGTATAATAATTCAATAGTAGAATATTGTGAAAATAATGGAAATCTTGTTGGAGAAGGAAATTTAGTTACTCCAAATGAAGACTTAAATCAAAAGGTAATTTCTTGTACTAATAATGGTGGAGGCAATATTACAAATACACAATCTGGCGAATTACAAGTTGGATTAATTTATGGAAAAATAGAGGAGGTATAAAAAATGGCAGTTTTAGTAACAGGAGGAGCTGGCTTTATAGGAAGCCACACAGCAGTAGAATTATTAAATTCAGGAAAGGATATAGTTATTGTAGATAATTTTTCAAATAGCAAACCTAAAGCATTAGATGCTATTAGAAAGATTACAGGAAAAGATTTTAAGTTTTATGAAATTGACTATTTAGACAGAGAAAAATTAGAAAAAGTTTTTGAAGAAAATAAAATAGATGCAGTATTAAACTTTGCTGGTTATAAAGCAGTAGGAGAATCTGTAAAAAAACCTTTAGAATATTATGAAAATAATGTTTCTGGATGTATTGTATTACTAGAAACAATGAGAAAATATAATGTAAAGAAATTTGTATTTAGCTCATCTGCAACAGTATATGGTCAGCCAGAAAGAATACCACTAACAGAAGATTGCAAAGTAGGTGGAACAACAAATCCATATGGTACTTCAAAATTATTTATAGAACAAATATTAAAAGACCTATACAATTCAGATAATAGTTGGGACATATGTATATTAAGATACTTTAACCCTGTTGGAGCTCATGAAAGTGGACTTATAGGTGAAGAACCTCAAGGTGTTCCAAATAACTTAATGCCATATGTTGTAAGAGTCGCTGCAGGAGAATTAAAAGAACTATCAGTTTTTGGAAATGACTATGATACTCCTGATGGAACAGGTGTAAGAGATTATATACATGTTGTAGATTTAGCAAAAGGTCATATTTGTGCACTAAATAAATTAGATAAAGAAGGAAGCGGATTATTCATATATAATTTAGGAACTGGAACAGGCTATAGTGTATTAGATATGGTAAAAGCTTTTGAACAAATAACAGGTAAAAAAGTTCCATATAAAATAGCTCCAAGAAGAGCTGGAGACATTGCAACTTGTTATTCTGACCCTACTAAAGCAAAAGAAGAATTAGGTTGGACTGCAGAAAAAGGAATTAAAGAAATGTGTGAAGATTCATGGAATTTTATACAAAAAAATAAAGAATAAAGGAGCTAAAAAATATGCAAAGTCAAATGATTACTTCTAGATTAGGTGGCGAATTGTTAAGCTATAAACTAGATGGAGTAGAAAAAATTCACCAAGGACAAGAATGCATAGATGCATATGGAAAAGTTTATTGGAAAAGACATTTCCCAGTTTTATTCCCAATTGTTGGAAAGTTAAAACAAAATAGAACAATAATAAATGGTAGAACATATGAAATGTCTCAACACGGATTTGCAAGAGATATGGAATTTGAGCCAATAACTAAATTAGATAATTTTCATTCATATGTTCTAAGAAGTAATCCAAGTACTATGGTTAAATATCCATTTGAATTTTCTTTATATATAACATATAGAACAGATGGAAATAAATTAACAACTATATATAAAGTAGTTAATGATGGAGATAATAACATGCCATTTGGAATAGGCGGACATCCAGCATTTAAAATAGATATGGAAGATTTATTAAATGAAGAATATTATCTGGAGTTTGATCAAGACGAAGATAAGATACACTTTTTGTATTTAGTTGATGGCTTAGTCGGAACTGAATATGCAAAAAATATTATGATAGATAAAAGAAGAATAAAAATTACTAAAGATACATTTAATAATGATGCTGTAATTATGAAGGGAATTACATCAAATAAAATTAGTTTAAAAAGGAGAAGAGGGAATAAAACACTTCTTACAATGGATTTTGAAGGATTCCCTTATTTAGGAGTTTGGTCTAAACCAGGAGCACCATTTTTATGCATAGAACCTTGGTATTCAACAGCAGATGCTGTAAAATCAACTGGAGTCTTTGCACAAAAAAGTGATATTTTGGTACTAGCGCCAAAGAAAGAATTTGAATGTAAGTTTACAGTAGAATTTTTTAATTAAAAATAGAAGCTCAAATTAATTTAATGAAAATTATAAAAAATGAAATCATTAAAAGAAAAGGATGTAAAACATGTTAAATACAATTTTAATAATAATTGGATTAATTATAATGGCAATATCAGTCACTGTAATTTATGATGCAAGAATAATTGCTAAAAAAATGTTTAGCTCAAATGAAATAAATGAAACTACTAAAGTTTTAAAAGTAGTTTCGTTTGTGATCTTTTTAATAGGAGCCGGAATTTTATATTTTATAGTGTAGTATTAAAAAAGATTTTCTTATGTGAGTTTATCACTTAGAAAATCTTTGTTCGTTTTAAGATATTTCATAATCATCATCAGGTGTATCTTGAATATATCCAGGTGGTTGCTGACTAAGATAATCTACTAATAAATTTATGTAGCCCATACTTATACTTTTAGCAGATGACGATAAAATTGTAATTATATAGTCTTTAAATTCATCTGTTGACAATGCTTTTGTGAAAACACCATTTAAAAGTTCATATAAATCATAGCCTTTCTCTACAGTTTTTTGCTTTGAATTATAAAAAATACTATTTAATACCATATGTTCAGCATAACTTCTAAAATCTTTAAAACCTAATTGCTGTAACATAGAACTAGTTACAGAATAGATATATGATTCTCCCATGTTTTTAACACATGCATTTATACAGTTATTTAGAGGCTTCCAAAAATATTGATTATATAATGACTTAAAATCATTTCCATTTATATATTTTAACATCATGTCTTCTAGTTCAGGATGTTCCTCTAACAAAACTTGAAATTCTGTTTGTTGATTTCCACTTTTATTTTCTTCCATATAATACTCCTAATAAGCAATTTGATTAATATTATAGCACGTTAACATAAATTTAACAAGAAAAATATGCATAAATTTCAAAAAAATAATAAAAACTATTGCAAAAAGTGAATAATATATGTTAATATAATAACATAATATTAAAAAGCGATGAACAAGAGGAGTAGGTTTAAACTAACTAGAAAGAGAAAAGAAGAAAAATGCTGAGATCTTCTTATAGAAAAGTAAACTGAAGGTAGCTTGGGAGCTAATATATAGAAATTTAGTAAATATATTCGTGTAGCTTACGTTATAAAGCAAACAAGATATATAAGTTATTTATTTTTAATTTATATAAATAAGGTGGTACCGTGAGATAAAAGCTCGCCCTTACTTACAAAAGTAAGAGGCGAGCTTTTTTAGTATCACTTCGCCCAAAAAAGGGCGTCCCTAATGGGCGAAAAAAGGAGGTAAAGAGTATGTGTAAAGAACATAAGTTAGAAGGAAAGTTTAATCCTAAAGATTTTGAAGAAAAGCTTTATGAAAATTGGGAAAAGAAAGGCTATTTTAAACCAAGTGATGATAAAACTAAAAAGCCATATACAATAGTTATTCCACCACCAAATATTACTGGAAAATTGCATATGGGTCATGCCTTAGACGAGACACTTCAAGATATATTAATAAGATATAAAAGAATGAGTGGCTATAATACTCTTTGGGTACCTGGAACAGATCATTCATCTATTGCAACAGAAGCGAAAATTGTTGCTAAACTAAAAGAAGAAGGCACAACTAAGGAAGAATTAGGTAGAGACAAATTCTTAGAAAGAGCATGGCAGTGGAAAGAAGAATATGGTGGTACAATAACTAAACAAATAAGAAAACTTGGAAATTCTTGTGATTGGTCAAGGGAGAGATTTACATTAGATGAAGGATTATCTAATGCAGTAAAAACAGTTTTCATTAATTTATATAATAAAGGATTAATATATAAAGGCGAGAAAATGATAAACTGGTGTCCAACTTGCCATACAACCATTTCAGATTCTGAGGTTGAATATGAAAAAGAGCCAACTCATTTATGGTATATAAAATATCCAGTTAAAGGAGAAGAGGGAAAATACTTAACTGTTGCAACTACAAGGCCAGAAACTATGCTTGGAGATACAGCTGTTGCAGTAAATCCAAATGATGATAGATATAAGGACTATATAGGTAAAACAGTAATTCTTCCTATTATGAACAAAGAAATTCCTGTAATTGGAGATGAATTTGTAGAAACAGAATTTGGAACTGGTTGTGTAAAGATTACACCAGCACATGATATGAATGACTATGAAGCTGGTATAAAGCATAATCTAGAAATTATACAAGTATTTGATGAATATGGAAAAATGAATAATTTAGTTCCAGAATATGAAGGCTTAGATATTTATGAAGCAAGAAAGCTTATAGTAGAAAAATTAAAAGAAATTGGAGCACTAGAAAAAATTGAAGATTATGAGCATGATGTTGGAAAATGTTACAGATGCCATAATACAATTGAACCAATGATTTCTAAACAATGGTTTGTAAAAATGGAACCTTTAGCAAAACCTGCTATTGATGCTGTAAAGAATGGAGAAACTAAATTTATTCCACAAAGGTTTGAAAAAATTTACTTTAATTGGCTAGAAAATATAAAAGATTGGTGTATATCAAGACAATTATGGTGGGGACATAGAATTCCTGCATATTACTGTGATAATTGTGGAGAAATAATGGTATCAGCAGATAAACCAGAAAAATGTACAAAATGTGGTTGTACAGAAATAACACAAGATCCAGATACACTAGACACATGGTTTAGCTCTGCATTATGGCCATTTTCAACATTAGGTTGGCCAGAACATACAGAAGACTATAAATACTTCTATCCAACATCAACATTAGTAACAGGCTATGATATAATATTCTTCTGGGTAGTAAGAATGATGTTTTCTGGAATTGAACATACAGGAAAGCCACCTTTTGAAAACATATTGATACACGGAATAGTACGTGATAGTCAAGGAAGAAAAATGTCAAAAAGCTTAGGAAATGGTATCGACCCATTAGAAATAATAGATAAATATGGAACAGATGCATTAAGATTATCATTAATCATGGGAATAACACCAGGAAATGACATTAGATACATGCCAGAAAAACTAGAATCTGCATCAAATTTTGCAAATAAACTATGGAATGCAGCAAAATTTGTATTAAATACTGATGTAAATGACGAAGAAATTTCTTATGAAAAAGACATAGATAACTTAGAGTATGAGGACAAATGGATTTTATCTAAGTTGAATACCTTAATAAAAGAAGTAACAATAAATTTAGATAATTTTGATATGGGTGTTTACATTCAAAAAGTATATGATTTTTCTTGGAATGAATTTTGTGATTGGTATATTGAAATTGTAAAAACTCGATTATATAACAAAGAAAACTTACAATCTAAAGTTACAGCCTTAAGAGTTTTAAATAAAGTATTATGCGATATATTAAAACTATTACATCCTGTAATGCCATTTATAACAGAAAGAATTTATTTAGAATTATACAATAATGATGAAAGTATTATGATTTCTAAATGGCCAACACCAAATGAAAAATATAATTTTAAAGATGAAGAAAATCTAATTGAAGAAATGAAGAAAATAATTACTCAAATAAGAAATATTAGAACTAATATGAATATTCATCCTTCAAAAAAATCTAAATTAATATTTGTTATAGATAATAATGAATTTGGGCCTATGATAGAAAGTTGCAAGCCTTGGATTGAAAGACTAGGTTTCTCTAATGAGGTTGACATAGAAAAATCAGAAGAAAATATTCCTGCGCGAGCAGTTTCTTGTATAGCAGATGGTATAAAAGCTTATATGCCTTTTGAAGAATTAATAGATATCGAAGAGGAAAAGAAAAAGCTAGAGGCAGAAAAACAAAGACTAGAAAAAGAAGTAGAAAGAAGTACTAAAATATTATCTAATCAAGGCTTTTTAAATAAAGCACCTGCAGAGAAAATACAAGAAGAAAAAGAAAAGTTAGAAAAATATAAAGATATGTTAGAAGACACAAAAGCAAGAATTGCACAGTTGTAGTCAAATTGACTTTATGTTAATTTTGGAGTATAATATAAGTATTACAACCCAAGGAGGTACTATATATGAATAAACGGTTGTTTTCTTTAAGCTTTGCGATTGCAGTTTGCTTTTTAGCAGTTGTTATACTGCTTGTTGCCTGCATGCAAGACAACAATGCAGATGCTACGAACGAAATAGCAACTGCGACTCCCACTCCAATTACGTCTACGACAACCACCACTGAACCGACCCCGGCTCCTACAGCGATACCTGAACCGACCGCCACACCTGAACCTACACCGACTCCCGAGCCTGTCACTGAGCTACATGCTACGGCATATTCTACTTTGTGGAGCTCAGACTTTACGTTCTACAGCCTTGATAATGAAAGTTATCGGACTGTACAAGACGTTAGACTCTGGGAAAACGGCACAGAGACGCTTAGTGGAATGTCTATTTATGTTCCTGAGGCCGCTGGCCTTGTGGAAGTAAAGATAGACATGACTGCGGACAAGTCGGTAACAGTTCCTGTAACTGTTGTCGACATGAACGGCAACACTGTAACAGGTGATAGCATGTCTGAGGCTCTCACAAATGGTGGATCCATCAGTGTAGGAGAGATGCAGTACGACCTGATTTACCAGATTAGGTTGTCAACTACAAATGGCGTGTTTGTCGCTAACGTTCGTATCTGCTAAACCGTTGCCAGCCCCCAGCCATGAATTTGGTCTGGGGGTTTGGCGTTATTTGATAAAATTTGACAAAACTTTATTATTAATATAAAATGTGCTTATCTACTTAATTGTAGAAATTATTTTGGGAGATGAACCTATGGCAAAGTACAAGCGGATGTTTAGGAAACGTCCAACCATGGAAGAACTCCAACAAATTTCTTTCCCTGACAGCGCATCCCAAGAAGACATTAGCAAATGCATTGAAAGAGTAGAACAAGGTATGAAATGCCAATGCGAGGTGTATTGCAAATGTCGCAGTTGTGGTGCAAGAACAGTCATCTGCCAAGATGATGTCATGGAAGAAGGATGTATGGAGGCTTGTTACAAATGTCCGAGATGCCAACCCTGCTGGAAATAATCTGGCACACATCTAAAACAAGAGAGCTCTGAAAATCAGGGCTCTTTTGCAATTACGCAAAAAACAAGACACCGACATAGAAGAAGATATTTAAATCTTTTCTATGCCGGTGTTTGTTTGTACTAGAACTATCTAGTGTGGGTTGGAGGTTTAGACTTCGACATTGGTGTCAATGTCATCAAAGTCTTCATCATAGAACCGGAGTGTGGGGTAGACAGTGTCTTCCAGATAGGCTTTAGTCTGCGCTGCTGCTCTGCCAGTGAGCTTGGAAGGATCCAGAATCTTCAGGATTTCTTCTTTGCTCATACCAAAAGCAGGGTCGTTTGCAATGCGGTCAACCAAATCGTTGGGTTTGCCAAACTTTTTGATTTGTTCGGAAGCTTCCATGGAGTGCTTCCGAATCCGCTCATGCAATTCCTGACGGTTACCACCTTTTTTGACAGCTTCCATCAAGATGGGCTCAGTTGCCATGAAAGGCAGTTCTTCCATCAGATGCTTATGAATGACCTTGTCATTTACGACAAGACCATCTGCAACATTCCCGCAGATGATGAGAATTGCATCAATCCCCAGGAAGGCCTCAGGCATACAGATGCGACGGTTTGCAGAGTCATCCAATGTACGTTCGAGCCACTGGACACTTGCAGTTTGAGTTGCGTCCATAGACAAAGTCTGGACATGGCGAGCAAGACTGCAGATGCGCTCGCAACGCATGGGGTTGCGCTTGTAAGCCATAGCCGAAGAGCCAATCTGATTTTTGCCGAAAGGTTCTTCAACTTCTTTGTCGTGTTGCATGAGGCGGATGTCATTTGCCATTTTGTAGGCACTTGTAGCAATCTCAGAAAGAAGATGCAAAATCTTCTCATCAAGATTGCGGGGGTAAGTCTGCCCAGAAACAGGATAAACCTCATCAAAGTCGAATTCGAACTGATCAGCGATATATTCCTCAACGCTATTAGCAGCGACGAAATCTCCGCCCATCAGTTCCATAAAGGTTTCCTGTGTGCCGGTTGCACCTCTGCATCCAAGCATTTTCATGGCTCCCAATCTGTACTCAAGGTCATCAAGGTTCTCCATGAAATTCTGAATCCAGAGAGTTGCACGTTTGCCAACAGTAACGGGACTCGCAGGTTGATAATGCGTATAGCCAAGACAAGGCATATCTTTATACTTGTCTGCAAAATCAGCCAAAAGCTTGATAACGCCAAGAAGGCGTTTCCTCACCAAACAGAGAGCATCTGTATAGATGAGGATGTCGGTGTTGTCGGTGACGTAGCAGGATGTCGCTCCAAGATGGATGATGCCTTTTGCTTTAGGACATTGCTCTCCATAAGCGTAGACATGTGCCATCACATCATGCCGAACTTCTTTCTCACGAGCTTCTGCAACATCATAATTGATGTCGTAGATGTGGGCCCTCATCTCATCGATTTGCTCATCAGAGATGTCGACCAAGCCGGTTGCTTGTTCCGCTTCTGCCAAAGCCACCCAGAGCTTACGCCAGTAAGAAAACTTAACATCGTCCGAAAACAGATGCTTCATTTCCTTGCTGGCATACCGCCCTGTAAGAGGCGTTTGGTAGATACTTCTGTCTACATTTGCCATACTGTAGAACCTCCATAAAAAATTTTCCAGCAATTCTGGAATGTATAAATTATATCATATTTTTATGTAAAATACAATATAATCCTTAAAAACACTAATAACCTCTGGCTAATCACCAGAGGTTATTATATTATAATTACAAGCTCGAAGTAATCTATTCATTATTGCTAAACCTAAGCCTTCTGTACTAACTCCTTGAATAATAATTAAATCTGCATTAAATGTATCTGCTTTTCTTAAATCTGTAAATATGTTTTTAGATATCTCATCTAAAGAATTACCCATATCTATGATTGTAATATTTTTATCTTTAAAAAATTTAGCATTATCAGATAAGCACATAAGTAATGGCTTTTCTCCGCTTTTTAAACAATTATCAATTAATGTGCCTAATTTAGTTCTAGTTACATTATTATCTTTATTATAAACCAATACACATTTAGTATTTGGAGCATAATGTTTATACTTCATGCCTGGAGACGGAGGCTTTGTTCCATCTTCAAGCTTTCCTAAAACATGTTTATCAACAACAGTGGTTCCTGCAACTTCTGTAATTTGTTCATAAGTAATTTTACCAGGCCTTAAAATATGAACAACATCATCAATTACTCTAACAACAGTTGATTCAACACCAATATTTGTTCTGCCTCCATCTACAATGCAATCAACCTTATCTGCTAGTTCATCATAAATATCTTCTACACTAGTTCCACTAGGTCTTCCAGATATGTTTGCACTAGGAGCAGCTATTGGAACATCTGCATATTTAATTAAATTTCTTGCAATTTCATTGTCAGGCATACGAACACCAACAGTATCAAGTCCACCAGATACAGAAGAAGGAACTATATCTGTTTTGTTAAGAATAATAGTAAAAGGTCCTGGCCAAAAAGCATTCATAAGTTTAAATTCAATATCAGATATATCTTTTGCAATCTTTCCAAGCATTTCTATATCTGAAATATGTAAAATTAAAGGATTATCTGAGCTTCGACCTTTAGCTTTATAAATTTTTTTAACCGCTTCTGAGTCTAGACCATTTGCACCTAAACCATAAACTGTTTCAGTAGGGAATAAAACAAGCCCACCTTCTCTTATAATTTTTCCTGCTTGCTCAAGTTTTTCATATTCTGAAACATTTTTAATATTTTTTAAATCTATAAATTCCATTAAATCCATCTCCAAAACATACAATATTATACTATAAATTTACATAACTTGCAACATAAATTTACTATTGACTAGTTTTGCTTTTACTAATATAATAAATAATATTAAAATAATTTGAAATTGATGTTGATTAATCAAAGAAAAAGTAGTAATATATAGAAAGCAAAATGAAACATACACAAGAAAGGATGTAAAATATGGGATATATAGATCAAGAAAATAACGATGACCTAGTAAAAATAAAAGTAATTGGAGTTGGTGGAGCTGGAAATAATGCAGTAAATAGAATGATTGATGAAGAAATACAAAATGTTCAATTTATTGCGATGAATACAGAAGAGCAAGCTTTAAATCAATCTAAAGCAAACATTCAAATGCATATTGGAAAAGATACAACAAAAGGTTTAGGTGCTGGCTCAAATCCAGTTCTTGGAGAAATGGCTGCAAGAGAAGATGAAGAAAATATTAGAAAAGCACTTACTGGAACAGATATGGTATTTGTTACAGCAGGAATGGGTGGAGGAACAGGAACAGGTGCAGCTCCAGTAGTATGCGAAATTGCAAAATCTATGGGAATACTAACTGTTGGTATTGTTACAAAACCATTCTTATTTGAGGGTAAGAGAAGAAAAGACAATGCAGAAGGTGGAATTGCCAGAATGAGAAATAGTGTAGACTCTCTAATTGTTGTAGAAAACAACAATTTATTAAAAGCAGTTCCAAAGGGAACATCTATGGTTCAAGCATTCCAAGAAGCAGATGGTATTCTAAAAAAAGGAGTTCAAGGAATTACAGACTTAATAACAATTCCTGGATTTATAAATATAGACTTTGCAGATATAAAAACAATTATGAAAGATAGTGGTGTAGCACATATGGGAATAGGTGTTGCAGAAGGAGAGCAAAGAGCTTTAGATGCTGCAATATCTGCTATGGACAGCCCTCTTTTATCAACCTCTGTTAAAGGAGCAAAAGGACTAATAGTAAATGTAACTGGTGGAATGGACTTAGGATTAAGTGAAGTAAGTACAGCAGTTAATTATATAAAAGAATATCTAGACCCAGATGCAAATATTATATTTGGAACAATAGTTGATGAAAGAATACATGATGCAGTTATGGTTACTGTTGTAGCAACAGGAATAGAAGAAAATGAGCCACAAAGAGTAATTAAATATAATATATAGAAAAATACATGGCATGCCTTAAATAATAGGTATGCCTTATTTTTGTGCTTCTTTTTAGCTTTATATACATAATCACAAATTTTATGTTAAGTACATATTATATAGCATATTATGAGGTTAAGGAGGAGTACAAGGTGGAAATAGGAATTTTAATTCCTTTTTTGGGAACTACTATTGGTTCATCTTTAGTATTTTTGTTAAAAGATAGAATAAATCCAATTATACAAAAGATATTGTTAGGATTTGCAGCTGGTGTAATGATTGCAGCTTCTGTATGGTCTTTATTATTACCATCAATAGAAATGGCGCAGGCACAAGGGAAAATTGCATGGATTCCAGCTGCAATTGGTTTTATGTTAGGGGTTATTACATTAATATTAGTTAATATATTTGTAGAACGATTAGAAAAACATAGAACTGAGAATAATATAACTGGCAATAAAACACATAAAAATATTAGAGCAGAAAAAGTAAAAAGCACATCAATGCTTATTTTGGCTGTTACACTACATAATATACCAGAAGGAATGGCTGTAGGAGTAGCATTTGCCGGATTAATTAGTCAAAATGCAGGAATAACTTTATTAGAAGCTCTAGCACTTTCAATTGGAATAGCAATACAAAACATTCCAGAAGGAGCAATTATATCAATGCCACTTCATAGTGAAGGAAAAAGTAAATTAAAAGCTTTTATGAACGGAACATTATCTGGAATTGTAGAGCCAATCTCAGCATTTATTACAATTTTGCTAACAAACATAGTTGTACCAATTTTACCATATTTATTATCATTTGCAGCTCGGAGCAATGATACATGTGGTAGTATCAGAATTAATACCAGAGGCACAAGCAGGAAAAAAATCCAACTTAGTAACAATAGGTGTAGCCATAGGATTTGTATTAATGATGCTATTAGACGTATCACTTGGGTAATTCGCCCATTAGGGACGCCCTTTTTTGGGCGAAAAGTATCTTAGGATATACAAATTTTTAATTATAAAATAAGCATTTCGCCCAAAAAAGGGCGTCCCTAATGGGCGAAACTATGGACAAATATTTGTGAATATTATATAATATGTCATAAATGGAGAGGATGTTATGAAAATTCATACTAATACTAAACATAAAAAAAGAGATATAACTATATATGTAATATTAAGATTTTTTGTAATTGTAACATTAATTGCACAACTAATTAGAGGAAATTATGAAAATGTTTTTCTATGTATATTAACTTTAATTCTATTCACTATTCCAACAATTATAGATAAAAAACTTAATATTGCATTACCAAATGCTTTGGAATCTATCATACTTTTGTTTATTTTTTCAGCAGAAATATTAGGTGAAGTTCAGAATTTTTACGGAATTTTTAAAGGCTGGGATTCAATACTTCATACGATTAATGGTTTTCTATGTGCGGCAATAGGTTTTTCGTTAATTGATATATTAAACAGATCTGAAAAATTTCATACAAAAATGACGCCTGCTTTTGTAGCATTGGTTGCATTTTGCTTTTCTATGACAATTGGAGTACTATGGGAGTTTTTTGAATTTGGAATGGATGTTACATTTAAAACAGATATGCAAAAAGATAGGATTGTGCAAGAAATCTCAACAGTAACACTAAATCCTGAAGGGAAAAATGATCCTGTTGAGATACGTAATATTACAGGAACAACAATATATTATATAGAAAATGGAGAAAATAAAGAAATAAGTGTTGTTGATGGTTTCTTAGATATAGGAATTAGAGATACAATGAAAGATTTATTTGTAAACTTTATAGGAGCTGTTGTTTTTTCTATATTAGGATTATTATATATAAAAGACAGAGATGAATATAAATTTGCAGAAAAATTTATGCCAAGATTAAAAAAGAAAA
>CALXJO010000014.1 GCA_944388645.1 uncultured Clostridia bacterium | reverse complement strand
GCTTTGCTACTTAGAAAATCTTAGTCTTGTTTTTCTATTATGAAATGAATAAAAAAATTGATAAAAGATACAATAACTTTAGAAAAATAAAACAATATAGAATGGAGAGGATTATTTTTATGAATTCATATTGGGAAGAAGAAAGGAAAAATCATGATTTATTTGAAGAGATAAAAGAAGATAAAAAGGTATCTGTATGCATAATTGGAGGAGGTTTAACTGGTCTGCAAACAGCTTATAATTTAAGTGATAAATTAGATGTTGTAATTTTAGAAAAAGATAGAATCTGTGGTAGTACCAGTGGAAAAACTACAGGAAAAATAACAAGTCAGCATGGAGTTTTTTATGATTATTTAATAAATTCGCAAAGCAAGGAATTTGCAAAAATGTATCTAGAAGCAAATGAAAAAGCAATACAAAACATAAAAGATATTATAGAAAAAGAAGAGATTGAGTGTGACTTAGAAGAAGAAAGTAGCTATGTATTTACAAAACAAGAAACAAAATTAGACATGATAAAAAATGAGCAAAAGGCTGTTGATAAGTTACAAAAAGAAAAAAGTGATTATGTAAAAGAAATTGAACTTCCAACAGAAATTTCAGGAGCAATAGAATTTAAGAATCAAGCACAGTTTCACCCATTAAAATATGCATATGGTCTTGCAAAAGCTATTATAAAAAATGATGGAAAAATATATGAAAACACAAAAGTTACAGATATAAAAAGAGAAAATGAAAAGTATGTAGTATATGCAAATAAAAACAAAGTTATAGCTGATTATGTGGTATTAGCAACAAGATATCCAATTATGAATGTTCCTGGATATTACTTTTTAAAAATGTATCAATCAACATCATATGCAATGGTCTTTGATGCTAAGAAAAAATTATTTGACGGCATGTATATAAGTTATGAAACGCCAAATGTATCTTTTAGAACAATTAGAGATGGAGATAGAGAATTACTTTTGGCTGTTGGATATGATTATAAAACAGGAACAGAAGAATTAAGAGATGGTTACCAAAGGCTAGAAGTAATTGTAAGAAAAATGTATCCTGATGCAGAAGTTTTGTATAAATGGACTGCAGAAGATTGTATTTCACTTGATAAAATTCCGTATATAGGTCAATATTCAAGTATAATGAAAAATTTATATATTGCAACTGGATTTAACAAATGGGGAGTAACTTCATCAAATGTAGCAGCAAACATTATAACAGATAAAATATTGCAAAAAGAAAATAAATACGAAGAAATATTTAAATCAACTAGAATAGAACCGATAAAAAATAGACAAGAAATGGGAGACATGCTAAAAGAAGCTAATAAATCTATTTTATTAAGTAGATTTAAGATCCCTAAAGAAGAATTAGATAATATAAAAATAGGAGAAGGTAAAATTATAAAAATAGATAATACAAAGGTTGGGGTTTATAAATCAAAAACAGGTGAAATATATAAAGTAAAACCAATTTGTACTCATTTAGGTTGTGAACTATATTTTAATAATATAGAAAAAATTTGGGAGTGCCCATGCCATGGCTCTAAATTCACATATGATGGAAAGTCTATAGAGGTTCCAAGTAATAAAGATTTAAAAACATTTTAATTAAATAGTTGACGCTACTAATGTGCAAGAGGTATAATAAATTTATAACATATTAGGAGAAAAATATGGATAAAAAAATAAAGATAAATAAACAAAGACTTATATTAATATCTGTAATATTAGTTCTATTAGTAGTCATTATTACAATAATCGTAAAAACTGTATCAGATAGAAAATCAGAGCAAGTATATGCACAGCAAGACAAGATTCAAAATTTATATGAAAACAACGAAGAAAATGATATATTGCTAGTAAATGTTGAAGAAAATGTGGTAATAGAGAACCAAGTTATAGAAAATGAAGTTGTTGAAATAAAGACAGAAGAACCAAAGACTAGTAATACAGGTAAAACTAAATATAAATTAGAAGTAAATTGTGAGCAAAATGTGGTAAATGTTTATACAAAAGATGCAAATGGCGAATATACAAATTGTGTTAAAGCAATGCTTTGCTCAGTGGGACCTGCCACACCAACAAGTGGAACATATAGTTTAAAAAAATATGGTGGATGGGAATGGAAAGGCTTATTTGGAGATGTATTTGGTCAATATGCAACTCAAATTACAGGAAATATTTTATTCCATTCTGTGCCATATACAGAAAAAGGTAATAAAGCAAGTTTAGAATATTGGGAGTATGATAAATTAGGAACTCCTGCATCTATGGGATGTGTTAGACTTACTGTAAAAAATGCAAAATGGATTTATGATAATTGTATGGCAGGTACACCAGTAACTTTTTATGAGGATTCAAATCCTGGTCCACTAGGAAAACCTACAGAACAAAAAATTTCATCTGAAACAGGTTATAATAATTGGGACCCAACAGACCCAGATCCAAATAATCCATGGAGAAATTATGGAGAGGAAGAAGAACCTCAAGAAGAGCCACAAAATAATCAAGAGGAAAGTAATATAGAAGAAGTAGAAAACATAGAAAATTCTGAGAATACGGAGAATATAGAAAATTCTGAAAATGTGGAAAATATAGAGAATTCTGAAGATGCAGAGAATATACAAGAAAATAATGAAATAGAAGAAAATGTACAAGAAAATAAAGAAAGTAATAATCTTTAAGGAGGTGATAGTATGAAATACAGATGTACATTATGTGGTTATATATATGATGACGCAAATGAGACAATGAAATTTGAAGATTTACCAGATGATTGGACATGTCCTTTATGCGGAGCAGGAAAAGATATGTTTGAAAAAGTAGAAGAATAATAGCAAAAGGAAAGAAACATGAATTATGAATTTGAAGTTGTTGGAGAAGTAGTTGGAAAAGAAAGACCTAGAGTAAATATGAATACTGGAAGAGTATATACTCCAAATAAAACAAAAGACTATGAAGCACTTATACAACAGTATTTTAAACTAAAATATCCAAGGCATGAAGTATTAACAGGAAGAATATACATAGATATAATTGCGTATTTAAAGATTCCTGCTAGTACAAGTAAAACTAAAAAAGAACAAATGCTAGAAAATATTATAAGTCCAACTAAAAAACCAGATGTTGATAATATAGCAAAATCTATTTTAGATGCACTTAATGGTTTTGTATTCAAAGATGACAACCAAGTAAGTAAAATTTCAGTAGAAAAAAGATATGCTTTAGAGGAAAAAATTATTGTTAAAGTAATTGAATACTAATTAATAACCTTCTGTGTAATTATTTCATATAATAATTACATGGGAGGTTAAAAAATGGAAAATTATAATTCATACAATCCATACATAGGATTAGGACAAATGAGTTACAGAGGCTATCCAAATTTTGAAAATCAAATATACAACAATAATAAAGCTCCAGAAGTAGAAAAAAGCGAAGATAGAAACATAAAAAATGAGGAAATTATATCTCAAGAAGAAGCGGTACAACAGATTAGAATGCAAGAGAGACAAGAAAAAGAAAATCAATTGTTTTATGATAGCATGATAAGAAATGCACCAACAGAATCTGAAAAAAAGGTATTAAGAGAAATTAAAGAAGATGGAAGAAAACATATAAAAATATTAAATGATTTGTATAACAAATTTACTAATAGAAGACTAAACACAGAAGAAATTAAATCTTTACCTGAAGAAAAGGCGAAACTTTCTTATAGAGAGCAGTTATTAAGAGGTCTAAATAACCAACTTGATGATGTTGTTACAAATAGAAGAATATTAGGAGCAATGCCAGATAATGAAAGTTATACATTAATGATGTCTATTATGACAGACAATTTAAAAAATGCGTCAAGATTTAATTATTTAATACACAGAGCACATTAAGAAAACAAGTAATATTTAGGAGCAATCTTAAATATTACTTGTTAAAAAATAATACATGTGTTAAAATATACCATGATGAAATATAAATTGGGGGAAAATCATGGAAAAGGTTAAAGAAAAAATACAAAAAATAAATATAAAATATTTGCATATAGCACTAATTATTTTAGGAATCATATTTATAATGTTGCCAATATTTCATACAAACATATGGTTTGATGAAAGCTATTCTGTAGCAATTGCAAGACATTCTTTTTCTGAAATTTGGCAAATAGGTGGACATGATGTTCATCCAATTTTATACTATTTTTGTTTACATATATTATATTTAATTTTTGGAAGTAATATAATTGTATACAGAATTTTCTCTAGCGTTACAATTGCTATTCTTGGAGTAATAGGGTATACACATATAAGAAAAGATTTTGGAGAAAAAACTGGATTTTTATTTTCATTTTTTGCATTATTTTTACCAGTAGCAGCAGAATATTCTGGAGAACTAAGAATGTATTCACTAGGAATGCTTCTTGGCACATTAATGGCAATATATGCATACAGAATTTATAAAGGAAATATAAAAAAGACAACATTTATATTCTTTGGACTTAGCAGTTTACTAGTAGCATATACTCACTATTATGGCTTAATGCTTGCAGGAATAGTTAATTTAATATTATTTATATACTTATGCAAACATCATAAAGAAAGAAAAAATGACTTAATAAAGTTTATTATTACAGCAGTAATTCAAGTAATATGCTATGTGCCATGGCTTATTGCATTTTTAAGACAGCTTTCAAGTGTATCTTCTGGATTTTGGATTACACTATCTTTCCCAAATACGTTATATGAAATATTAACAATGCAATTTAAAGGAAATTTAGACTTCTTCCCAATAATACTTACAACAGCATTTTATGCATACATAGTATATTTAATTTCGCAAACTAAAAAAGAAGATAGAAAACCTGCTAATTGGTGTTTTGCAATATATATTTCTATAATATTAATAGCACTTGCAATTTCTCTATGTATGCAAAGTGTAATACTATTATATAGATATTTATTAATAGTAACTGGACTACTTATATTTGCTATTAGCTACTTTATGGCAAAAGATCCAAAAAAATGGAGAGTAATAACAGTTTGTGTTATTATATTAATAATTTCAGGTATTAGTAATATAATTAGTATTAACGAAAATTATAATGAAACAAATAGAGATTTTATAGCATATATGGATGAGCAAATTGAAGAAGGAGATATTATAGTTTACTCAAATGCAATTAATGGAGAAGTTATAACAACAGAAATAACACAAAACCATACAAACATGTCTTACTTCTACAATAAAGACCACTGGGGCGTAGAAGAAGCATATAGAGCATTTGGACCATATATGGAAATAAAAGACACTTTAGAAGAAATTTTAGATAATTATTCTGGAAGAGTATGGATTATAGAAAGTGGAAACACAAATGATTTATTAAATGAAATTAAAGTAAAATATGATATAACAGAATTAGACTCAAAGCAATTTACAAATGAATATAAAGATTATGAATACACAATAGAATTAATACAGAAATAGGTTTATAGATAAAGCCAAAAAATCTAAATTTTATGTGAGGAATGTGTTTCATGGAAAAACAAAGGTTGAAAAATAATTGCATTTTGGCGTTGTTAAACTTCGCTTCGAAAATCCTCAACGTGCAAAAAGCACGCCTCCGGTTTTCTTGCTTGTTTGCCTAGCCAAAAGTACAATTCTTTTCCAACCAGATTTATGCCTGTAGAAAGAAAGGAATGGTATTAAAGATGAAAGTTTATGCTTTTGTAGGACCCTCTGGAACAGGAAAAAGCTATAGAGCCCAGCTAGTTGCAAGCGAAAATAATATACATTATATAATAGATGATGGACTATTAATAGATGAAAATGAGGTTCTAGCTGGAACATCTGCAAAAAAAGCACCAACAAAAATAGAAACAATTAGACATGCATTATTTGTAGAACCAAAAGAACAAGAAGAAATGAAAAAAGCTCTTAAAAAATATAAACCAGATAGTTTACTAATATTAGGTACATCTGATAAAATGATAGAAAAAATAAGAGAGAGCTTAGATTTACCAGAACTTACAAAAACTATATATATAAATGATGTTGCAACAGAAGAAGAAATGGAAAAAGCAAGAAACATTCGTGTAACTCAAGGAAAACATGTAATTCCTGTACCAACATTTGAAATAAAAAAGGATTTCTCTGGTTATATATTAGATCCATTACAAATATTTAGATCTAGAAGTGCAAATGGAGGTCCATATATATCTGAAAAATCAATAATAAGACCAACATTTAGCTATTTAGGTAATTTTACAATTTCAGATAGTGTATTTAGACAAATAGCTGAAAGAGTTGCTAAAAAAGAAGAAGGAATATACAGTGTATCAAGAATAAGGGTAGAAAACTATGGTGAAGGAATATCAATATATATGGAAGCTGTTATAAACTATGGTGATAATATCATAAATATTCTAAATGATTTTAAAAACAAACTTAAAAAAGAAATAGAAAAACAAACAGCTATGAATGTACTAAAAGTAGATTTAGTAGCAAAAGGAATTCATATGGAGGAAAAATAATATGTCTTTTATAGTAGCAATAGATGGACCTGCAGGAACAGGAAAAGGAACACTTGCAGGAATTTTAGCCAAAAAATATAATCTAGTAAATATAGATACAGGTGCAACATATAGATGTGTTACACTAGAAATGCTAAATAAAAATATAAAATTAGATGATGAAGAAAAGATTGCACAAATACTAAAAACAATAAAAATAGAAATGTCTAATGAAAATGGAAAACAAAAAGTTTTATTAAATGGAGAAGATGTTACAGAAAAAATAAGAGGAAAAGAAGTTTCTGAAAATGTATCTCAAGTTTCTAGTATAAAACAAATAAGACTTGCTTTGTCTGGACTTCAAAGAAAAATGGCACAGGGAAAAGATGTAATAATGGAAGGAAGAGACATAGGAACAGTGGTATTCCCAACTGCAGATATAAAAATATATTTAGATGCAGATGTAGAAGAAAGAGCAAGAAGAAGACTAAAGCAAAATGAAGAAAAAGGAATACAAATGTCTTATGAGGAAATCCTAGAGAATATAAAAATGAGGGACAAAAACGATAAAGAAAAAGAGTTTGGTGCCCTTAAAGTAGCACCAGGTGCAACAGTAATAGATACGACTAACATGACAATAAAACAGGTAGAACAAGAAATTAGTAAAATAATAGATAAAAAATTAAAACAGAAGAAAAAAGAAGCAAAAATATATGCTGTAAGGCCAGAAACAACATGGAAAAAGATAGAAAGAGCGGTCATAAAAAAATTAATATACTGGTTTTACAGAATATTATTTAGAATAGAAAAAATAAATGAAGAAAACATTCCTTTAGATGAACCATGTATTGTTTGTGCAAATCATATAAATTACTGGGATGCTGTTGGACTAGTTGTTACAAGTAAAAGAAGGATAAGATTTATTGCTAAAGAAGACTTGTTTAATAATGGATTTTTAAATTGGATTGCACATGTATTTGATGTAATTCCAATAAAAAGAGGAATGAGAGACTTAGATTCTATGAAAACATGTCTAAAGGCATTAAAAAATGGTGAAACATTAGGAATATTCCCAGAAGGAACAAGAAAAGGACTAGCAAAAGGTGCCAAAGTACAAAATGGAGCAGCTTATATGGCAATAAAAACTAAAGTAAAGGTTGTTCCTGTTGGAATACAAGGGAATTTTAAACCATTCACTAAAGTAAAATTAAATTATGGAAAACCATTAGATTTTACAAAACTAGATAGTAAAAATCCAGAAAAAGATAATTTAGAACAAGCAACAAAAGAAATTATGGATAACATAGTTATGTTGACAAAACAGGAAAAATAAGGTATAATCTATACTGTTAAAAAAGCTTAAAAGATTAATAAATTTACTAAATGAGAGATGAAGGATTTTTATGGAAAAATTTGAAGATAATTTAACTTTTGAAGATATAATTAATCAAACATTAAAACAAATAAAAACAGGAACCACAGTTACTGGTACTGTTATAGAAATAACTAAACAAGGCGAAATATTTATAGATATTGGCTATAAAGCCGATGGAATAATTCCAAGAAACGAATATTTTAGCGAAAATGGTTTAGAGCCTGCAGATGAATTAAATATAGGCGATAAAATCAAGGCAACTGTTCTTAAATTAAATGACGGACAGGGCAATGTTTTAATGTCATCAAAAAAATTAAAAATAAATGAAATATGGAAAGAATTTAAACAAAAAGTTGAAGATAAAGCCATTTTCGAAGAAACAGTTACACAAACAAATAAAAATGGATTAATTGCAACATATAAAAACTTAATAAGAATATTTATACCAATTTCTCTATCAGAAATTCCAAGAGATGAAGATGTAAATACATATAAAGGCAAAACTGTAAGATTTAGAGTTATAGAGAATGATGAAAAAGGCAAAAAAATTATAGGCTCAATAAAAGAATTAGTAGAAGAAGAAAAGAAGAAAAAGCAAGAAGAGTTTTGGAATAATATAGAGGTAGGAAAAAAATATTTAGGAACTGTTACAAGCCTAAGTGATTATGGTGCTTTTGTAGATATAGGAGGAGCACAAGGTTTATTACATATATCTGAAATAACTTGGGGAAGAAATCAAAATCCAAAAGATATTTTAAATGTAGGACAAGAAATAGAAGTAAGAGTAAAAGAACTAGACAAAGAAAATAAAAGATTTAAACTTACTTATGAAAAGAAAGGTCCAAATCCTTGGAACAAAGTAGCAGAAAAGTATCATATTGGAGATGTAGTAAAAGTAAAAGTTTCAAAACTAATGCCATTTGGAGCATTTGTTGAACTAGAAAAAGGAATAGAAGGTTTAGTACATATATCTCAAATATGTGAAAGAAAAATCTCTAAGCCAGAAGAAGAACTAAGAGAAGGACAAAAAGTTAATGCTAAAATAATAGATATTAACTTAGAAAATAAAAAAATAGAACTTTCAATAAGAGAGTTAGAAGGAACATCACAAGAATATAAAGAAGAATAAACAAGGTAAAAATCTGGGCGAAAAAATTCGCCCATTTGAAATGTAATAATAGTATAGGGGGAAATAAGATGAATAATAAAAACATAAGAAATATAGCAATAATAGCACACGTTGACCACGGAAAAACAACACTAGTTGATGCACTTTTAAAACAAAGCCATGTTTTTAGAGCAAATGAACAAGTTGCAGAAAGAGTAATGGATTCAGGCGATATAGAAAAAGAAAGAGGAATAACAATACTTTCTAAAAACACATCAGTAATGTATAATGGGGTAAAAATAAATATAGTAGATACTCCTGGACATGCTGACTTCGGAGGAGAAGTTGAGCGTGTTTTAAAAACTGTTGATGGAGTTTTATTATTAGTTGATGCTTTTGAAGGACCAATGCCTCAAACAAGAGAAGTTTTAAAGAAATCTCTAGCATTAAATTTAAAACCAATAGTTGTAATAAATAAAATAGATAGACCAGGTGCAGAACCAGAAAAAGCTCTAGATAAAGTAATAGAATTATTTATAGAGCTAAATGCAACAGATGAACAATTAGACTTCCCGGTAATATATGCATCAGCTAAAAACGGAATTGCAAAAATGAATTTGGATGACGAATCTGATAATATAACATGCATATTTGATACAATTATAGACAAAATAGCTCCACCTAATTGTGATATGGATGGGACTATGCAAATGCTTGTATCAAACATAGATTATGATGATTATTTAGGAAGAATTGCTGTAGGAAGAATAGAACGTGGTAAAATAAAAAATGGAATGCCTGTAGCTATATGTAAACAAGATAAAAATGAGCAAGGGAAAATAGCAAAATTATTTACATATATGGGATTAAAAAGAGTAGAAGTAGATGAAGCAGATGCAGGTGATATTGTTGCAATTTCAGGAATTCCAGATATAAGCATAGGTGATACAATTTGTGATTTATCAAACCCAGAGAAAATACCATTTGTAAATATAGATGAACCAACAGTATCTATGACATTTAGTGTAAACAATGGACCTTTTGCAGGAAAAGAAGGAGAGTTTGTAACTTCAAGACATATAAGAGATAGACTATTCAAAGAACTAGAAAGAAATGTAAGCTTACGTGTAAAAGAAACAGCATCTCCAGATAGCTTTGAAGTATGTGGAAGAGGAGAATTACATCTTTCTGTATTAATAGAAGAAATGAGAAGAGAAGGATTTGAGCTTTTAGTTTCACGTCCAAAAGTTATATTTAAAGAAATAGATGGAGTAAAATGTGAGCCAATAGAAGACCTAGTAGTAAATGTACCAGATGACGCAATAGGAACAGTTATAGAAAAACTAGGAAGACGTAAAGCAGAAATGAAAAATATGGAACCTGCAGAACCAGGACATACAAAAATAGAATTTAAAATTCCAGCTCGTGGACTTATAGGTTATAGAACAGAATTTTTAACAGATACAAAGGGAACAGGAACAATGAACTCAATATTTGATTGTTATGAGCCTTATAAAGGAGACATACAATCAAGAACAAGAGGAGTTTTAGTTGCATTTGAACAAGGAACATCAATAACATATGGATTATACAATGCACAATTAAGAGGAGAGCTATTCATAGGACCTGGTGTAGAAGTATATGAAGGAATGATAGTAGGAATAAACTCTAGAAATGAAGACATAGCAATAAATGTATGTAAAGAAAAACACCTAACAAACACAAGAGCTTCAGGTTCAGATGATGCATTAAGACTAGTTCCACCAATTCAACTATCACTAGAAAAAGCAATAGAATTTATTGCAGAAGATGAACTTGTAGAAGTAACACCAAAAAATATTAGACTTAGAAAAGTAATATTAAACAACAAAGACAGAGAAAAAGCAGCAAGAAGATAAATAAATTTCGCCCAAGAGGGACGCCCCTTTTTGGGCGAAAAAATAATCTTACAAGTAATTTAAGAGAGGAGAAAAGATGTTAAGCCTTAAAAGCTAACATTAACTAGAAAAATGGAAGAAATAAAAGAATTAATTTCAAAAGAACAAATTGATGAAAGGTTAGTAGAGCTTGCAAATAAAATAGATGAAGATTACAAAGGAAAAGAACTAACAGCTATTATTGTTTTAAAAGGTGCTGCTTTTTTTGGAATGGAGCTATCACTAAAACTAAAATCACATATGCAGTTTGAATTTATTAAAATATCAAGTTATGAAGGTACAGAAAGTACAGGAAGAATAAATAATGAACTAGATATTGAAGAATCAAAAATAAAAGATAAAAACATTTTAATAATAGAAGATATAGTAGATACTGGAAGAAGTATGGACTATTTAATAAAACATCTAAATCAAAAAAATCCTAGAAGCTTAAAAGTTTGTAGCTTATTAAGTAAGCCTAGCAGAAGAGAAATAGATGTAAATATAGATTATTTAGGATTTGAAGTACCAAACAAATTTATAGTAGGTTATGGATTTGATGATGAAGAAGGATTTAATAGAAATTTACCGTTTATAGGATATAAAGAAGTATAAAAAGGATTGAATAGAATGAATAAAGAAGAACTACAAAAAATAAAAGAATATGCACTAGAAAGACATATACCAATAATAATGGATGATACATTAGAAGTAATTGATGAAATTTTAACAAAAAAGAAGCCTGAGAAAATATTAGAAATAGGAACAGCAGTGGGCTATTCTGCAATGTGTTTTTCAGAATATTTAGTCCAATGTGGAAGAATAGATACAATTGAGAGAGATGAGCAAAGAGTTTTAGAAGCAAGAGAAAATATAAAAAAAGTAGGAGTAGAAGAAAAAATAAAAATATATGAAGGAGATGCAGTAGAAATATTACCAACTTTAAATGAGCAGTATGATGTTGTATTTATTGATGCTGCTAAAGGTAAATATCCTTTCTTTCTAGAACAAGCTCTTAGAATGTTAAAACCTGATGGAGTAATACTTGCAGACAATATTTTATATAAAGGCTATGTAATGAGTGACTATAATAAACATAAACAACGTACTGCAGTTACACATTTAAGACAATACATAAAAGAAATAACAGAAAATCCAGATTTAGAGACGACCATATTAGAAGTAGGAGATGGACTAGCAATATCAAAAAGAGTAAAATAATCTCAATTAATATATTATAAAAAAGTTTGTATATTTATTCAAATTTTCTTGTGGCTTGCCCGCGCTTCGCTTCAAGCTACGCGCCACTGCGAAAATTATTCTAAATATACAAACTTTTTTTATAATGAGATGGGTTAATTGTAATTTAAAAAATCTTTACAAAGATGAATATTGAATAAATGAATATAATACATCAATTACAAATATCATTGAGCAAAGATTAATTGCAATTACTTGTAATTTTAGTGGAATTTTAGATGATATAAATGAAAGAAAGTTTTTAACCATAGGGAATAATAGGTAATTAAATACAATTGCAACTACTCCCCATGCAAGTGAATAAAATAAGCAGATTCTACCATTTATATTTAAAAATTCATTTCTATAATCCCACAACCATAAATTATATAAAGCATCTAGACCATACCCTATAGCATATTCAAATATAGAGAAAACTATTATAGCAACAAAGAAAAGCTCCACAGGATTATTTTTAAATTTATCTAAAAATAAAATTAATATTAAGCCACCAAAACCATAAATTGGGCAAACTGGTCCAAATAAAAATCCTCTATTTGCAAAATGACCTAACACAAAATAGCTGTAGATAGTTTCCATTAACCAACCTACAAATGAAAAAATAAAAAAATATGTTAGGTAACATTGAAATTTTGTTAATTTTCTATTAAATCTGTTATCTTCGGTAATTACAACTAAAGATGTTGATTCCATATTTTCCCCCTAATGAATTTATAATAACATAAAATCTATAAAAAGTAAATATACAAAATTGTTGAAAAAAAGCCAGTTTTTTGGTATTATATAGTAGATATAAATGAGAAGGGAAGAATAAGGTTGAAAAAGAATTGCGTTTTGGCGTTGTTAAACTGCGCTACGAAAATCCTTTGGCGTTGTAAAAAGCACGCCTCCGGTTTTCTTGCTTGTTTGCCTAGCCAAAAGCACAATTCTTTTCCAACCAGATTGGTGCCTTTAGGAAGGAATGATATTAAAAATGAAAAAGCCAGAGTTATTAGCTCCAGCAGGTTCATTCGAAAAAGCAAAAGTTGCTTTTATGTATGGAGCTGATGCGGTGTATTGTGGTACAGCATCATTATCTTTAAGAAGTAGAGCAGAAGTAGATGATAACGATTTAGAAAAGACAATAATATATGCTCATAGTATAGGAAAAAAAGTATATGCAGCATTAAACATTTATGCATGGGATTCAAACTATGAAGAAATAGAAAAACAGGTAAAAATGTTAGATAAAGTACATGTTGATGCAATAATTGCATCAGATGGTGGAGTAATACAAAAAATAAGAGAGATTGCTCCTAATATAGACATACATATAAGCACACAGGCAAATGTACTTAGCTATCATAGTGCTAAATTTTGGTATGATAATGGAGCAAAAAGAGTAATATTAGGACGTGAAGCAGGTAAAGAGCAAATTAAAGAAATAATGAAAAACAAGCCAGAAGATTTGGAAGTAGAAATGTTCATACATGGAGCATTATGCTGGGCTTATTCTGGAAGATGCTTCTTAAGCCAATATCTATCTTGTAGATCTGCAAATTTAGGAGACTGCTCTCAAAGCTGTAGATGGGCATATAATTTATATTTAGAAGAGAAAAATAATCCAGGAAACTTAATGCCTGTAGAGACAGACGAAAAAGGTACATATATATTATCATCAAAAGACTTATGCTTAATAAAAGAAATTCCACAAATAATAGAAATGGGAATAGACAGTTTAAAAATAGAAGGAAGATTAAAAACAGAATATTACCTAGCATCTGTTGTAAATGCATATAGAAATGCAATTGATGATTACATGAAAAATCCAGATGAATATGACCATACAAAATATTTAAATGAATTAGAAAAAGTAAAAACAAGAGGACTTACAGAATTTTACTTTAACAATCCAAACAACAAAGACTTTCAAGAATATGAAGGAAAACAATATAATCCAAATTTTGAATTTGGAGGCAAAATTTTAGAAGACAAAGAAAAAGATATAGTACTAGTAGAAATAAAAAATAAATTAAGCGTTGGAGATTCTTTAGAATTATTAGTACCAAACCAAATAACTCCAGAAAAGTTTGTAATAGAAAAATTATATGATGAAGAAACTAACGAAGAAATTCCAACAATTAATCCAGGAAAATTAGGACAAAAAGT
>CALXJO010000013.1 GCA_944388645.1 uncultured Clostridia bacterium | reverse complement strand
TCAACGTACACAAAGTACGCCTCATAAATTTTAAACTCATTTTCCTAGCCAAAATTTAATTCTTTTCCAACTAAGATGTACTTCTTGAAAGGAATTGAAATTAAATATGGATATAATAAACAATCTAATTAATCAAATCAAAGGAATAAACCGAGAAAATATTATAGATTTAGTAATAGCAATAATAATTATTATCTTATTTTTCATGATAAGTAATGTAATAAGTTATGCTATAATACGAATATTCAAGATAAAAACAAAGAATAAAGAAAAAATAAAGAATAATGGTTTTTATAAACCAATAAGAAATTTAATAAGAATTACTGGAATTTATGTTGGTATAATGATATTAAAATTGCCAGCTGAATATGGGCAGTTTATAGTAAAACTATATAAAATTGCAATTATAATCTGTGTTGCAAATGGATTTGCAAACATCTTTAATCCAAAATCAAAAATATTTAATAAACTACAGGAGAAAACAAAATTCAATGGTGATGAAAGAGTAGCAGGATTTATTAGTAAAATATTAAAAGTTATTATTTACTTTATAGCAGGATATCTAGTTTTACTAGAACTTGGTTATAATCTAGGAGGTTTAATCACAGGACTTGGTATTTCAAGTGTTGTAATAGCTTTAGCTGCACAAGACCTTGCAAAAAATTTACTAGGTGGTTTTACTATAATAATGGATAAACCATTTAAAATAGGAGACTGGATAGAAATAGGAAGTTATTCAGGAACTGTAATAGATATAACATTTAGAAGTACAAAACTAAAAGCAACAGATAATGAAATAGTAATACTTCAAAATTCGGTTGTTTCAGAAAGCTCTCTAAAAAATTGGGGAAATCTAGATAAGCGTAGATATAGTGTTACACTTAGTTTGCCATTAGAAACATCACAACAAACAATTGAAAAAATAATAAACAAAATAAGATTTTCATTAAAATCATTTGAAGATATTATAGAGGATTCATTACAAGTACACTTTTCAATTATAGCACAAACAGGTCTAGGAATTGTTATCTATTTTAATACATTAAAAACAGATTATACGGAATATGAGTATTTAAAAGATAAAGTAAACTTAGAACTAATAAAAATATTAGAATCTGAAAATGTAAAACTTGCATATACAGGTCAGAATGTTTATATAAATAATCTAGATGAAGAAAAAAAGACGAAAAAAGCTTAATTTTTGCAAAAAAGACATAACAAAGACACAAAAATACTTTAAAATAATACATATTAATATGTTATGAAAGGACAAGATTTTATGGAAAAGGAAAGTATACTTATTGTAGATGATGAAGAAAGAATGAGAAAACTTATTAAGGATTTCTTAAAGCAAAAGAACTATAATACGTTAGAAGCGGGTGACGGTGAAGAGGCTTTAAAAGTTTTTGAAGAAAATAAGGAAAAAATTATATTAATCTTATTAGATGTAATGATGCCTAAACTTGATGGTTGGTCTGTTTTAAGACAAATAAGACAGACTTCAAAAGTTCCAATTATAATGCTAACAGCAAGAGGAGAGGAACAAGATGAACTATTTGGCTTTGAACTTGGAGTAGATGAGTACATATCTAAGCCTTTTAGTCCTAAAATACTTGTTGCAAGAGTTGAAGCATTACTTAAAAGAACAGCAGGAGATACTAAAGAGCTTCAAGACGTAGGAGGAATACAAATAGACGAACAAGGCAGAACTGTTAGTGTAGATGGAAAGCAAATAGAGCTTAGTCTAAGAGAATATGAGCTATTAGTATATTTAGTAGAAAATCAAGGAATAGCATTATCAAGAGATAAAATCTTAAATAATGTATGGAACTATGACTATTATGGTGATTCTAGAACAATAGATAGCCATATTAAGAAAATAAGAAAAAAATTAGGAAAAAAAGGTAAATACATTGAGACAATAAGAGGAATAGGTTATAAATTTGAAGTAAAGTAATAAAGAGGAAAAAATGAAAAAAGTAAATGTTAAATTTAGATCAGTACGTATAAAACTATTCTTAACATTAAGTATCATAACTATTTTAATTATTGCTCTATTAATTGTTATGAATAGCATAGTGTTAGAATCATTTTATACTTTGTCGAAAATAAATACTGTAAAACAAGAGTTTCAAGTAATAAATAATTTGTATAATAAAAATGACCCATCAGTTCTTATACAAGTAAGAAGAGATGCCTTAGCAAATAATTTTGATATTATGATAGAAAATGAAGATTACATAGTAGTATTTTCTACAAACGAAAATTTTACAAATGCAATAAATCAAAATAATGATATTACAGCACATTTTAATATTCAGGACGAAGAACAGCAAAGAACTATATTTACTAGAGACAATTATATTATTAGAAAAGTAGAATCAAATGGACTTAACTGTATATTATTAACAGGTAGGTTAGATAATGGATATAGAGTATATATACAAATACCAATTTCTGCAATAGAAGAAAGTGTAAAAATATCTAATAATTTATTGCTAATAATTGGACTTATTTCAATTATAATTGCTGGAATTGCAGCATCATATGTATCCAAAAAGTTTACAAACCAGATATTAGAATTAAATGTTATTGCAAACAAAATGTCAAAATTGGATTTTAGCCAAAAATATCAGCCTACGGACTCAGATGACGAAATAAATGAATTAGGAAATAGCATAAATATAATGTCTGAAAAATTAGAATCAACTATAAAACAATTAAGGAGTAGTAATAATCAACTTGAAAGAGATATAGAAGAAAAGTCAAAAATAGATGATATGAGAAAACAATTTATATCAGATGTATCACATGAACTAAAAACTCCAGTAGCATTAATTCAAGGCTATGCAGAAGGATTATTAGAAAATGTAAATGCAGATGAAGAATCTAGAAGATATTACGCAGAAGTTATATTAGATGAATCAAATAAAATGGACAAGTTAGTAAGACAACTTTTAGAACTAATGAAACTTGAATATGGAAAAAGAGAGTTTAACAATCAAAATTTTGACATATGCGAATTAATCAAAGAAGTTATAAGAAAATGTGATGTAATGCTTAAAGAAAAGCAAATAGATGATGTAAGATTTAATTGTGATGAACCTATAGAAGTATATGCAGATGACTTTTATATAGATCAAGCATTTACAAATTATTTAACAAATGCTATAAAAAATATAAAAGAAATAAATGGTGAAAAATATATAGAAATTAAAATTAAAACTAATAAAGACAAAGTAAGAATTAGCGTGTTTAATACTGGAAATAATATTTCAGAGGAGAACTTAGATAGAATCTGGGGAAGATTTTATAAAGTTGATGAATCAAGAAACAGGAATGATGGAGGAAGCGGAATAGGTTTATCTTTGGTTAGAGCTATTATGAATAATTATAACTCGAAATATGGTGTAGAAAACAAGGAAAATGGTGTTGAATTTTATTTTGAAGTTGCATTAGGAAAAGATAAAACACAAGAATAAAATATGAAAGGAAAGAAAAGATGGGGAGAAGAGCAAATATTAATAATGAAAGAAATGATGATTTAAGAAAGACACTTAGGGATAATCCTAACAAAAGGCAAGGAAGAAGGGTTAATGTAAAAGCAATTATTATAGGTATAGTAGTAATTGCAGTGATTGTGGCTGTAGTTATTGCTATACAATCAAACCTTGGAAAAAATGTATCATATGAAGAAGTAACACAATACGATTATTTTATTACATCAATTGGCGGAAAAGCAGGAGTAATAGATAAAGAAGGCAATGTAGTTATAAATGCTGAATATGATTTAATTCAAATACCAAACCCTTCAAAACCAATCTTTATATGTTTATATGATTATAATACTGATACTAGAGAATATAATTCAAAAGTATTAAATGAAAATGGAGACGAGATTTATACAAATTACAGTGGAATACAGGCAATTCCAAACAATAATACATCAAGTCAGAATTCTTATCAAACAGGAATTTTAAGATATAAACAAGATGGTAAGTATGGATTGTTAAATATAAATGGAAGAAAAATAACAGATGCAATATATGATAGTATAGAAACATTGGAATATAAAGATGGAATTCTTAAAGTAAGCCAAGAAGAAAAATTTGGTTTAATTAGTTTAAATGGAGATGAGATAGTAAAACCTGAATATGATTCAATTGCAACAGATGGCTATTATAACCAAGACACTAAATATGAAGCTGCAGGATATATAGTAAATGTTAGAACAGATGAAGGTTATAGATATGGATATATAAACTCTGAGGGAAAACAGACTTTAGATACAATGTATACTAGTTTAAAAAGAATAACAGAAATAAAAGATGATGAAAATGTATATCTAATAACATATAGAAATGGTTTAGCAGGTTTATTAAGAAATGGACAAACAATTATAGATAATGAATATGAAGATATAGAATATGATAGTACAAATAATATTTTAGCTTTGCAAAAAAATGCAAAACAAGGTGTATATGATTTATCTGGTAACATGATACTTCCTATACAATATGATAGCATAGAGTTTATGGGAATATATATAAATGCTATGCAAAATAATGAACTTTTAGTATTTAATACAAGTGGAACAATACAAGATAGTAATGGTTACAAAAGTATGACACCTGTTGCAGATAGCAAATATTATATAACAATAGATAGAAATAACAACTATGGAGTACTTGATTCAAATAGGAACATTATAATTCCTAGTGAGTATTCATATATAGAATATGCATTTGATAAATATTTTATAGTCACACAAAATGAATTATCAGGAGTTTTGGATGAAACTTCAAATGTTGTAATTCCATTACAATATAATGTTGTACAAAATATAAATGGAACTAATATTATTCAAACTATAAATTCAGAGACTAATGTATCTGAGATTTATAATAGAAATATAGAAAAAGTTATAACACAAGAAAATGCACATGTTTATATTGAAGGAGACTATATAGAAATATCTTGTGAAAATAATATACAATATACAGATTTAGATGGAAATATTAAAGATGCTACAGAAATATTCCCAAATAATACAGTTTTTGCAAAACAGCAAGATGGAAAATGGGGCTATGTAGATAAAAATGGTAATACTGTAGTAGATTTTATCTATGATTTAACAACAAATATAAATGAATATGGATTTGGTGCAGTTAAGCTAAATGGAAAATGGGGCGTTATAAATAGTAACGGAGAAGTTATTAAAGAGCCTACCTATGAGCTAACAGATATAGAACCAAACTTTATAGGAGAATATTATGAAGTAAGTAATATATACCAAATACCATACTATTCAAATGAAGTAACAAATATGGAATAAAGAAAGAGGATTTTAAATGAATAAATGGGATGTAGAAGAATTAGTAAAGAATACAGAAAAAGAAGTTCAAGAACAATTAAATTTAGCAGATGAAATATGTGATTTTAACAGTAACAAAGTGTTGGAAGCTTTCCAAAGAAATGGAGTAAAAGAATCAGATTTTGGAAGTACTACAGGTTACGGTTATGATGATATAGGAAGAGAAAAAATAGAAAGAGTTTTTTCAGATGTTTTGCATGCAGAAGATTGCATTGTAAGGTCACAGTTTATATCAGGTACACATGCATTAACAGTTGCTTTATTTGCCTTTTTAAGACCTGGAGATACAATGCTTAGTATAAATGGAAAACCATATGACACATTAGATGAGGTTATAGGAATTGCAGAAAATAAAAGTTCTTTAAAATCTTTTGGTGTTAAATATGAGCAAATAGAATTAATAAATAACGATTTTGACTATGATAAAATTCAGGAAAGACTAAAGGAGTCAAAAGTAAAACTAATAGAAATACAAAGATCAAAAGGATATGCTCTAAGAAAGAGCATATCACTTGAAAAAGTAGAAAAAGTAATTAAAAAAATTAGAGAAATAGATAAAGATGTAATAATAATGATAGATAACTGCTATTGCGAATTTGTAGGTAAAAAAGAACCACTAGAAGTAGGAGCAGATGTAATTGTTGGCTCACTTATAAAGAACCTAGGAGGAGGAATTGCTCCAAATGGTGCATATATTGCAGGAAGAAAAGATTTAGTAGAACTTGCAGCAGAAAGACTAACTGTTCCAGGAGAAGGAAAAGGAGTAGGACCTACTTTAGGAATAAACAAACTATTTTTACAAGGAATATTCTTAGCACCATCTGTTGTAGCTTCTTCGGTAAAAACAGCAATATTAACAAGCAAAGTCTTAGAAAAATTAGGCTACAAAGTGGAACCAAGATTTGATGAAGAAAGAGTAGATATTGTTCAAACCATAGAGTTTGGTGAAGCAGAAAAACTAATAAAATATTGCCAAGGAGTGCAAAAAGGATCTCCAGTAGATTCAGACTCACTTCCAGAACCTTGTGAAACACCAGGCTACCAAGATCCAATAATAATGGCATCTGGAAGCTTTACACAAGGCTCTTCTATAGAATTTTCTTGTGATGGACCATTAAGACCACCATTTGTTGGATTCCAACAAGGAGCTTTAACATATAGTTATGGAAAACTTGGATTAATAAAGGCAGTATCAGAGTTGTTAAAAGAGTAGGGTGTATTTGGGGACACTTCTCCAAAACATCTTTTGGGTGTATTTGGGGACACTTCTCCAAAACATCTTTTGGGTGTATTGGGGGACACTTCTCTAAAACATCTTTTGGGTGTATTGGGGGACATGTCACAAAAACACCCCCAAAAGTGAGTTTGACGTATATAAAAGTTTAGATTGAAAAGAGAAAGGAAAAGTATAAATTGAAAGTAGTTGTGATTGGAGGAGGACCAGCAGGAATGACTGCTGCTCTTTCTGCTAGAGATGGACACGATGAAGTCTGTATATTAGAGAAAAATAGTAAATTAGGAAAAAAACTATTAATCACTGGAAAAGGAAGATGTAATATAACAAGTAGTCTAGATATGGATGAATTTATTCAAAATGTTCCTGGAAATGGTAGATTTTTATATAGTGCTTTTCAAAACTTTACAAATATAGATATAATAAATTTATTAAAAAAATATGGTGTAAGTGTAAAAGAAGAAAGAGGACATAGAATATTTCCTACCTCAGATAAATCAGTTGATGTTCTAAATGCTTTTGAAAGAGCATTAAAGAAAGCACAAGTAAAAATTAAATTTAATTGTAAAGTAATAGATATTATTACTGAAAATAATAAAATTAAATCTGTTGTATATGTTGATGAAAACGGAAAAACAAATACAATGATTGCAGATAAAGTTATTTTAGCAACAGGTGGAAAATCATATCCTCAAACTGGTTCTACAGGTGATGGATATAAGATTTCTTCAAAGCTAGGACATACAATTACAGAAATAAAACCATCACTTGTACCTTTAACTGCTAAAGGTAAGTCATTAGAAATTTGTAAAGAGATGCAGGGACTAAGCCTAAGAAATGTAGCTATAAAATTTTTAGATGAAGAAAAAAATAAAGTTATATACAAAGACTTTGGAGAAATGCTATTTACCCATTTCGGAGTATCTGGACCAACAATCTTAAGTGCATCAGCCCATTTATTAAGATATAAAAATGTAGAAGAACTATTAAAAAATGATAAAATAAAATTAATTATAGACTTAAAACCTGCATTAGAGCCAGAAAAACTAGATTTAAGACTTCAAAGAGATTTTGAAAAAGAAAAGAATAAAGAATTTAAAAATAGTTTAAATGGATTACTACCTCAAAAAATGATAAGTCCAATAGTAAGATTATCTGGTATAGCAGAAGAAAAACAAGTCAATCAGATTACCAAAGAAGAAAGACTTAACTTAGGTCATTTATTAAAAAACTTTACAATAACAATATCTGGATTTAGACCTGTAGAGGAAGCTATAATTACAGCAGGAGGAATCAATACAAAAGAAATAAATCCTAAAACTATGGAATCAAAACTAGTTGAAGGACTATTCTTTGCAGGAGAAATAATAGATGTAGACGCCTACACTGGTGGATTTAACTTACAAATAGCATATTCAACAGGCTATACAGCAGGAATGCATTAATAGATGAATTGAGGAATAAGGTTGAAAAAGAATTGCGTTTTGGCGTTGTTAAACTGCGCTACGAAAATCCTCAACGTGCAAAAAGCACGCCTCCGGTTTTCTTGCTTGTTTGCCTAGCCAAAAGCACAATTCTTTTTCAACCAGATTGGTGCCTTTAGAAAGGAATGAGATAAATATGGAATTTTATACTATAAGGCAAAATGCTATGATTGAACTTGTAGAGAAGAAATCTCGATTTATAGCAAATATATTTTATGTTGAAAATAAAGATGAATGTGAAGAAATTATTAAACAAATGAAAAAAAGATATTATGATGCAAAACATAATTGTTTTGCATTTAGTATTTTTGATGGAAAAAATGTTTTACAAAAGTGTAGTGATGATGGAGAACCTTCTGGTACAGCAGGAGAACCGATTTTAAATGCGATACAAAAAAATAACCTTAATAATGTATTAATAATAGTAACTAGATATTTTGGAGGCATATTGTTAGGAGCAGGAGGACTAATTAGAGCATATTCAAATTCAGCCATTGATGCAATAAATAGTGCTGGAAAAATTATAAAACAACCTGGTATGGAAGTACAAGTTAATATAAATTATCAAGATAATGAGATGTTTAAATATTATTGTGAAAAAAATAATATAAAAATACTAAATGCAGATTATACAGAAAAAATATTATACAAAGTAGAATTATCTCAAAAACAATATGAAGATTTATTAAAACAGCAGAAAGAAAATAATGGACCAAAAGCAATTAATCTAGATGAAGTTCAAATAATTTGTCGAAAATACGTGGAAAAACAAATATAATGTATGGAAAATAATGGTAAAATTTATTTAAAACTATTGCAAAAAAATGGAAATATGATTATAATTACAATTGTAAAAGAAATACAGCAAAATATATTATTAAGGGGGAACGAAAGCGTGAAAGAAAAGATAACAGTTTTGATATCAGATGATAATCGCGAATTTGCAAAAACATTGTGTGACTATTTAGAAAAAGATGATGAAATTGAGGTAGTAGGTATGGCTAAAGACGGTGAAGAGGCTCTAAGTATAATAACTACATTAAAACCGCAAGTAGTACTACTAGATGTAATAATGCCACATCTAGATGGAATAGGTGTATTAGAAAAGTTAAATGCAATGAATTTAGATAATCCACCAATATGCATAATGCTTTCAGCAGTAGGTCAAGACAAGATAACTCAAAAAGCAATAGGACTTGGAGCACAATACTACGTAATTAAGCCATTTGATATAGAAATATTAATACAAAGGATTAAAGAAATAAAATATTATCAACCAACAAGTAGCAAAGGAAACTTTATAGTAAAAGAGCCAAAGGCACAATACATAGAAATACCACAAAACATAAAGAAAAGTGAAGATAGTTTAGAAGCACTAGTTACTAATGTTATTCATGAAGTTGGAGTTCCAGCTCATATTAAAGGTTATCAATATTTAAGAGAAGCTATAATGATGGTAGTAAATGATATTGATATTATTAATCAAATAACAAAACAACTGTATCCAGATATAGCACAAAAATATCATACAACTCCTTCAAGAGTAGAACGCGCAATACGTCATGCAATAGAAGTTGCATGGGGCAGAGGCGAGCCAGGCGTTGTAGAAAATATATTTGGCTATACAGTTTCTGCAAGCAAAGGAAAGCCAACAAACTCAGAATTTATAGCAATGATTGCTGATAAATTACGTCTAGAATTAAAGAGTGCATAAAGTTTTAAAAGAAGAAATTTCCTTACATTATATTAAAATGTAGGGATTTTTTCGGAAAAAGATTAATATTATTAACAAACTAACACTTCTATTTATTACATCATATTATGTAATAAGGAGGAGTTTGTTATGTGTAATAAATGTAAAAGACCTTGTTGCAAACTAGGAAAAATATGTCTAATAACTTTCATAATTGCATTTGCAATCCTTATAATTAATATAATATTCTTGTGCAATAATGACCAAGAAAATAATATTTTAACAGCCACAGCAGTAGAAACGGACAATCCAGAGATAGGAATTACAACTATTAAATTTAGTAAAAACATTATACAAGAGGGAACCGCAATTACACATGTGGAAGGAAGTGATTCATTTATAGTAAATGAATCAGGAATATATCAAATATCATATCAATTATTTGGTACTAGAGACACAATAGGAACTTTTAATTTTGAATCTGCCTTATCAGTTAATGATACAGTTTTATTAGATACTTTAAATGATAGTCCAATATTAAGAGATAATGTGGTAAATAGAATGACATTAACAAGTACAGTATTATTACAATTAAATGCTGGAGATGTACTAAAATTGCAGGGAATTTCTGTTGATGATATAAGATATGCAAACGCAAGAATCGATATAAAAAAAGTATAGTTTTTAAGCAATATTTATATAAACAATATAAATATTGCTATTTTTATGTTTTTTCTCGAACTCCTTAAATAAACTTGAACTTATTATTGATTTTTGATATAATATGAAATATTAATTAAAAGGAATAAAAGGGATAAAAAGATGCCAAAATTTTTCGTACAATCTAATCAGATATCAGGTAATAATATACAAATACTAGGAGATAATGTAAACCACATACACAATGTGTTAAGAAAAAAGCTTCAAGACACAATACAAATATGTGACCAAGAAACAGGGGAAAATTACATTGCAAAAATAGTAGAAATACAAAAAGACTATATAAACTGCCAAATAGAGGAGAAACTAAACGAGACAACTGAATCTAATGTAGAAATAACCCTATTTCAAGGTGTTCCTAAATTTGATAAAATGGAACTAATAATACAAAAAAACACAGAGATAGGTGTAAAACGAATAGTTCCAGTAATGATGGAAAGAACAATTGTTAAATTAAATGAAAAAGACAAATCAAAAAAGGTTGAAAGATGGAGAAAAATTGCAGAAATTGCAGCAAAACAATCTATGAGAGATATTATACCAGAGATATCAGACCCTATAAAAACAAATGAAATTTTTTTGTTTCTAGATGAATATGATGTTATTCTAGTAGCATATGAAAATGAACAAAAAAATACTTTAAAAGAGGAGCTTAGTAAATTAAAAAGAAAAGATAACTACAAAATTGGAATAATTATAGGCCCAGAAGGTGGAATATCTGAAAAAGAAGTGCAATCTTTTAAAGAGGCTAAATTTAGTTTAATATCATTAGGCAAACGAATACTAAGAACAGAAACTGCAGGACTTGTAATGGCAAGTAATATAATTTATGAATTAGAAGAAGGAGTGTAATTTTTAAAATGGCGAATAATTTGAACCAAGAAAATGAAGACAAAAAAGATTTAGAACAAAAAGAAACAAAAAAGAAATCTACCACAAAAGCAAAAACTACAACCACAAAAAGTACTACAACACAAAAAAAGCAACCTGCTAAAAAAAGTACCACTAAAACTGTAGCTAGTAGACAAGCAAAGCCAAAGAGTACTAATACTGCAACTAAAAAGACAACAAATACAACAGCTAAAAAAGGAACAACTACAAAAAAGGCAAGTAGTACTGATAAAAAGAAAATAGAAAAGGCAGAAGATACAAAGAAATCTAAAAAAAGAGATCAAAGAGTAAAAGCAATAATATCAGAACAGATAAATAAAATTAATCAATTAGAAGAAGATAAAGCAGAAGAGGAAAAAAGGGAAGAAGTAAAAAAAGAAGAAGAAAAAAAGAAAATTGAAGAAAAGAAACTTAATGAAGAAGAAATTGCTAAAAAAATAGAAAAATCTAAAAAGATGCCTAAAGAACAAAAACGAGACATATTAAAAAAAGTAGGAATAAATTTACTTATTGCATTAGGAGTAGCTGTTTATTTTGGATTTATAATGTTAGGATATATTAATATAGAAAGAGAAACATACATAAATGACTTAAAAGTCTTTAGTTTAGTTGTTATAGCATTAACAATAATATTATTTGAACAAGCTTATAATAAAAATAATGGAAAAATAGCTGTCTATGGAGTAGAGGCATTAGTAGTATCTGTAGTTACATTAATAATGCTTTATACAGCAATATTATATAGTGATTATTTCGTAATGCTTGGAAGTATAATTGCAGCAGTTATATTAGTATATTATATTATTAAATCAATTGTAATCCTTATAAGAGAAAGAAAAAAATGGATTAATAGTATAAGTGATGTAAAAGAAATTGTATCTGAGGAAGATGAATAAAATGAGAAGTATGACAGGCTTTGGAAGAGCCAGCTTAGAAAGAAACGGTAGAAATTACATAATTGAAATAAAGACAGTAAATAATAAATATAATGATATATCTATAAGATTACCCAGAAGTGTAAGCTTTATGGAAGAGGAGATAAGAAAATATACAGCAAAGAGAATTACACGTGGAAAAACTGATATTACATTAAATTTATATGATTATAGTGATAAGATAAAGAAAATTGTATTAAACAAAGAACTTGCTAAAGATTATATAAATCAGTTAAAAGAAATTGCACAAGAGAATAACTTATCTCAAGAAATAAATGTAGTTGATGTTGCAAAATTACCAGACATATGCAATATTGTTCAGTCCGATGATACAGAAGAAATTCAAAAAGAAATAATAGAATGCTTGGAACAAGCAATAGATAATTTACTGCAGATGAGAACTGCTGAAGGAGAGAATATCAAACATGATTTAGAAGCAAGAATATCACGTGCAGAGCAAATTATAGAACAAATTTCTGCTGATTCTACTGGACTTATTGAAGAATATGTAGTAAAATTAAAAAAGAGAGTTACAGAATTACTTGAAGGGGAGCAAATTGATGAAAATAGAATTGCTGAGGAAGCAGTTATATATGCAGACAAAACATCAATTGAAGAAGAACTAACAAGATTAAACAGCCATACAAAGCAATTTAGAGAAATTATTAATGCCAATGGAGCAATAGGAAAAAAGCTAGACTTTTTAATACAAGAAATGAATAGGGAAACAAACACAATAGGTGCAAAATCTGGAAGTAACAATATAACAAAATTAGTTATAGACATGAAAGTCGAGTTAGAAGATATTAGAGAACAAATTCAAAACATAGAATAATTTTTCACTCTAATGTGAAAAAAAGAGAGGATGGTAGAATGAAGTTTGTTAATATCGGCTTTGGCAATCTTGTATCTGGCAGTAAAATAGTAGCAATAGTTAGTCCAGAATCAGCTCCAGTCAAAAGACTTATACAAGATGCGCGAGATAAAATGTACGCAATAGATGCAACATGTGGTAGAAAAACAAGATCAGTATTAGTTATGGACTCAGATAAAATTATATTATCTGCTACAAACGTTGAGACTATTGCAATAAGAACCATAAAAGCTAATGAATACAACGAAGATGAAGAACTTAATGCAAATGAAATAGAAGATAAAGAAGAAAATAATTAATCAATAAAAAGAAAAGAGGGGATATAACTATGATGGTAAAACCAAGTGTTCCAGAACTATTAGAAAAAGTACAAAACAGATATGTTTTAGTTATTGCTACAGCAAAAAGAGCAAGAGAGATAGCAAATGGTGATAAAGTTTTAGTAGATACAGACGATGTAGCACCAGTATCTATTGCTGCAGATGAAATAGAAGAAGGAAAGGTAGAAGTATGTTAGTATTATTATCAGGAGTATCAGGAGCTGGGAAAGATACAATAAAAAAAGAATTAATAAGAAGAAATGATGATATTGTGTCTTTACCATCATATACTGATAGAGAGCCAAGAAAAGGCGAAGTAAATGGAGAAGTATATAACTTCATTACAACAGAAGAATTTGAGCAATTAATTAAAGATAATGCTTTATATGAATATGATGTTCATCATAATCATTATTATGGAGTTCCAAAAACAATTTTAAATGAAAGAATAAAAAGTGGTAAAGTTGTAGTAAAAGACATAGATGTAAATGGAACAGAAAACTTAGTAAAATTATTAGGTCAAGATACCAAAATAGTAACTATATTTTTACGTGTTCCAAAAGAAGAACTTGAAAGAAGATTAACTTTAAGAACACCAAATGCAGATCCAAAAGAAATAAAATTAAGACTAAATAGATTTGATTATGAAGAGTCAAAAATTGGCATATATGATTATGTAATAAAAAACAATGACCTAGAAAAGACAATACAAATAATAACAACAATAATAAAATATGAAAAAAATTTAGAAAATCCTGAATTTTAAAATATTAAAATAGCCAAAAAGAAATGCCTCTTTTTGGCT
>CALXJO010000012.1 GCA_944388645.1 uncultured Clostridia bacterium | reverse complement strand
TATTGACATAATTAAATAAAAGTTGTAATATAATAATATGTAAATACAAAGCAATGAGACAAAGTAAAATAAAGGTTGCCATACCAGAGAATATTAGTCACAGGCTGAGAGCTAATAGTGGAAAACGTATTTGAAAAACTACCTCACAGTTGTTTTAACTGGCAGAAATGCTTGCTTTACAGTTAATTAAGCGAAAAATTAGGATGGAACCGTGTGATAATAATTGCACTCCTAAATGCATTTGTTTGCATTTAGGAGTTTTTTATTGTAAACAAATAAATACAAACAAGCAAAATTATAATAAAAGGTGGTACAAAATCACCAGAAAGGTAGGAGTAATATGATTGAAGTAGAACTTAAAGATGGAAGCAAAAAGCAAGTAGAAGCAGGGCAATCTGTTTTAGATGTAGCTAAAAGCATTAGCGAAGGTTTAGCAAGAGTAGCTCTAGCTGGAAGAGTTGATGGAAAGGTTGTAGACTTACGATACAATCTAAACAAAAATTGCAAATTAGAGATTTTAACATTTGATGATGAAGATGGGAAAAAGGCATATTGGCATACAACTTCTCACATTATGGCACAAGCAATTAAAAGATTATATAAAAATGTTAAACTTGCCATAGGACCAGCTATTGATGCAGGATTTTATTATGATTTTGATACAGATTATAGATTTTCAGAAGCAGATTTTGAAAAAATAGAAGCTGAAATGAAAAAGATTATAAAAGAGGATTTACCAATTGAAAGATTTGAACTTCCAAGAGAAGAAGCAATAAAATTAATGAAAGATGCTGGAGAAGACTATAAAGTTGAGCTTATAGAAGATTTACCAGAAGATGAAGTTTTATCTTTTTACAAACAAGGAGAATTTACTGACCTATGTGCAGGCCCTCATTTAATGAGTACAGGGAAAGTTAAATGTGTTAAAATAATGTCTACTTCAGGAGCATACTGGAGAGGCGATGAAAATAATAAAATGCTTCAAAGAATTTATGGAATTTCTTTCCCAAAAGCAAGCCTTTTAGAAGAACATTTACAGATGCTACAAGAAGCAAAAGAAAGAGACCATAGAAAATTAGGAAAAGATTTAGAGCTATTTATGACACATAAATTAGTTGGTTCAGGACTTCCAATGTATTTGCCACATGGTGCAACAGTAAGAAGACTATTAGAAAGATATATACAAGATAAAGAAATAAAAATGGGCTATGAGCATGTGTATACACCTTCTCTTGCCAATGTAAGCTTATACAAGACATCAGGACATTGGGACCACTATAAAGAAGATATGTTCCCTGTAATGAAAATGGATAATGAAGAACTTGTTTTAAGACCTATGAACTGTCCACATCATATGCTAATTTATAAAAATAAAATGCATTCATATAAAGATTTACCAATTAGAATTGGAGAGCTTGCTCATGACTTTAGATATGAAGATAGTGGCTCTGTTTGTGGGCTTGAAAGAGTTCGCCAAATGTGCCAAAATGATGCTCACTTATTTGTAAGACCAGATCAAATAAAAGATGAAGTTGCTAGAGTAGTAAAATTAATTCTTGATGTATATAAAGATTTTGGTTTTGAAGATTATAAATTTAGATTATCTTTAAGAGACAAAAACGATAAGCATAAATACTTTGATGATGATCAAATGTGGGAAAAAGCAGAAGGTGAACTTAGAGAAATATTAAAAGAATTAGGATTAGACTTCTACGAGGCAGAAGGAGAAGCCGCTTTCTATGGACCAAAACTAGATGTTCAATTAAAATCTGCAATAGGACATGATGTAACATTATCAACATGCCAATTAGATTTCTTATTACCAGAAAGATTTGAATTAGAGTATATAGGAGAAGACGGAAAAGCACATAGACCAGTTGTTATTCACAGAGCAATACTAGGATCTTCAGATAGATTTATGGCTTTCTTAATTGAAGAAACAAAAGGAGCTTTCCCAACATGGCTTGCACCTGTACAAGTTAAGATATTGCCAATATCTGATAAACATCTAGAATATGCAAACAAAGTAAAAGAAACATTACAAGAAAAAGACTTAAGAGTTGAAGTAGATGATAGAGCTGAAAAAATAGGATATAAAATTCGTGAGGCACAACTTCAAAAAGTTCCATATATGCTAGTTGTAGGAGACAAAGAAGAACAAGAAGGAAAAGTTGGAGTACGTGACAGAAAACAAGGTGATATTGGAGCAATTCCATTAGATGAATTTGTATCAAAAATAGAAGAAGAAGTAAAAACATTTGCAAGATAAATAAAAGGAGATATTAGCTAAAAACTAATATCTCTTAATTTTTATTTTTCTTTGTCTTTTTTGCTCTTGTTTACTTTTTCTTTTTTATCTTCAGATGAATCTATAACTGGACTTGCTTTTGCAACTATATTGTCATTCTTTTTAGGTGCTGGACGGAAAATTGAATAAGTTATAATTCCTAGTCCAAATAAAGAAACAAATAGTGCTACAAGTATTCCTAAAATAGGAATTTGTTCTAATAACCAAATTATTACTACAAAAAGAAGTGCAAAAACAATGGTTAAACCTTTTGATTCTTTTTTCATTTTCTCACATACCATTTTTGCAAGTGGTATTGATAATATAATAGGTGATATGCTAATTATGAAAATGAAAGTAAATAATAGTGCTAATGCTGGAATAATTCCAATAATTGTACAGAATAGTATAAAGCATAAAACAGGAACTAGAATTAGTGTTAGAGCACCGCATCCCAAAGTTACAGCAGCTTTATTTTCAAGTATGCTATGCATTTTATTTGTAAATTTAGGTGTAGCAAATACAACAATAAGTACAATTATTATAGCAACTACTAATACTTGTAAAAGTTCTTGTAAATAATTTTGAATCATTTTACCAGGTTCTTCTGAATATGCAATATCTTCTGTATAATTAATTGTTCCACTAACTATAGATTCTGGAATAGATTGTGAAGTTGCAGAATAATTTAAATCTCCATCAATCAAAGTATAAGTTTCATCTACTTGAATTGTATCAAAAGAAAGATTTGCATTTCTTCTAACATAACCACTTAAAGTTAAAGTAGAAGTTTTTGCTGTAATATCTCTTACAATATATGTACTAGCTTCAAGTGTTAATCTAGTTGATAAAGAATATACATCATATACTGTACCAGCTATAGTAACTTCATTTGCACAAACAAATAAATCACTATAAATATAAGCATTTGAGCCAACAGTTAATGAATTTGCAAAAACAAAAATGTTTCCATCTACATTATGATTTATTGTAACATCATTAGCAAAAATAAACATATTACCTGATACAGGATAATCTATTGTAACGGAATCACCTGTTAAAAATAAATCACCTTCTTTTACTGTTGAAGTTGTTGTGTTAGTGTCTTCATTATTAGTTTCTGTATCTGTAGATTGTACTTCGGTATTTGTATCCTCGCTAGTAGCTGTAACAGAAACCTCTCCATTAACTGCTTCATCAGTAACATTTTCTTCTGCATATGAAAAAGTGGTTAAAAGAGTGGCAATTAATATAAGTGCAACCAAAAGTTTAACCTTAAAATTTTTAAAAAATTTCATTTTTTTCTCCTTTCATAAAAATAAGTATACAAAATAAATATATATTTAAAACATAAAAAAGTCAATAAATTTCACAAAATGATTACATTTATAATTGTTTGTTAGATTTATAAAATTTACAATATTGCTGTAACTTACAAGAATCACATTTTGGTTTTTGAGAAGTACAAACATTTCTACCATGCCAAATAAAAATATGATTAACATCTTTGTAGTATTCTTTAGGAATAACCTTTAGTAAATCTTGTTCAATTTTTGCTGGGTCAGATTCAGATGAAAAACCAAGACGGTTTGCAATTCTTTTACAATGTGTATCTACAGCAATACCTTGGGGCAAATCAAAAGCTTCTAACATAATTACATTAGCACTTTTTCTGCCAACTCCAGGTAAAGACATTAAGTCTTCCATATTATTAGGAACTATTCCATCATATTTTTCTACAAGAATTTGAGCTGTCCTTTTAAGATTTTTTGCTTTAGTTTTATAAAATCCACATGGATGGATAAGTTCTTCTAATAGTTCAATATCCATATCTGCAAAATCTTGAGGAGTAGAGTATTTTGAAAAAATGCTAGGAGTAGTTTTATTAACCCTTTCATCAGTACACTGAGCAGATAGTACAACACTAACTAACATTTGAAATGGAGTAGAAAAATCTAAACTACATTTTGCGTCTGGATACATTTCCTTCAAAGTTTCAACAATTTTTACTGCATCTTTTTTATTCATATTAAAAATCCTTTCATTACAATTTATCATATTATACAACAAAAATATTAATAAGTAAAAAGATTAAGAATTATTTTTCACATTTATGTAAAATGAGTAATATTATAATATAAAAGAGGAGGTAATATATGTTTGAAGCATTAAAAAAGACGATAGGGTTATGTTTAATAGGTGTTGGAACTGGAATACTATTAGTATTGTTACTTCCTACTACAGGATGGCTATTTCTAATTGGGTGTGCTTTGTTTATATTAGGCATAGCATGGCTATTTTGTAACAAATAATAATACAAAAAGAAAGGATATGATTTGTATGAAAATTGTGGTAAAAAGAGTACCAAAATTTTTAAGAGGATTTGTTAAATTGTTATTTGGAATAAAGGACGAAAAATAGATACATAAAAATGAGGTACAAAAAAATAAAATAGGGCAATCCCTATTTTTATTTTTTTACATTAAGCTCTTTTAACTTTTCCAGAACGTAGACATTTTGAACAAACTTGAATTGTTTTTGTCTCTCCATCTATAATAGCTTTTACACTTCTTAAATTTGGTTTCCATGTTCTAGAAGATCTTCTACTAACATGAGAACGAGCTATACTAATTTTATTTCCATGTGATACAGATTTCTCACAAATTGCACATTTTGCCATAATTTCACGCACCTCCTATTGATTAACTAAAAACGACTATTACATATCATACCATAAAAAGTATAAAAAAACAAGACTTTTATGAAAATTTTTATATTATAGGGAAAATCGCCCATTAGGGACGCCCTTTTTTGGGCGAAAACTTAACTTTAGAAAAAAGTTTATATATTTTTTCAAATTTTATCGTTGGCTTGGGTCGCGACATCTGTCGCTCCAAAACTTACGCGCCGCCTCAAAATTTTTAAAATATATAAACTTTTTATTTATTATTAAAATTTAGATGTTTCGCCCAAAAAAGGGCGTCCCTAATGGGCGAAATATTCCTATTGTTTAGTAGCTTTTCTGCTACAGAAAGGAAATTGCATTCAGTGTCTGTTAAATAAATTTCTGAATTTCCATTTGAGCTAGAATCGCATAAGAGTTTTTTTCCTAATTTGTTCTCTAAATCATTTGCAATCATTGTACCAGTATTAATAATTTCTGCATTAGGTTTTAGGTTTTCTCTAAAAATGTCTGTAAATAGAGGATAGTGTGTACATCCTAAAATTAGAGCGTCTACATCATATAAACCTTGCATATATTCTTTTACTGCTAATTTTGCAATTTCATTATTAGTCCAGCCTTCTTCTGCCATTGGAGCAAGAAGGGGACAAGGTTTGTTTATTATTTCTAAATCTGGTCTTAATTTAAGCAAACTGCTTGCCCAAGCATTACTTCTAATAGTTCCTGCAGTTGCAACAATTCCTATTTTATGAAGATTACTATTTTGAGAAATATATTGAACAGTAGATTCTATTATTCCAATTATAGGAATAGAGTATAAATTTTTAACAACGTCTAAAGCTTGGCTTGTTGCTGTACCACAAGCAATAATAATGGCTTTTACATTAAATTTAAGTAAAAATTCTATACCTTGTTTTGTAAGATTTATAATACTTTCTTTAGATTTACTTCCATAAGGAAAACTCTTTGTGTCTCCTAAATATATAATATTTTCATTTGGATAGCGTTTTAAAACTTCTTTATAAACTGTAAGTCCGCCAACTCCAGAATCAAACATTCCAATTGGTCTATTATCCATAATATTACGTTCCTTTCTACATTTGTATATTAAAGTGTATTTAATAGCGAGGACTATTATACTTCAAAGCAAACAAAATAGCAAATCGTATTTAATCACAAAAAAAGTAAAGATACATAATATATATAAAGCAATATTGCTAATAAAAAAGAAAGGAAGAATTTATTATGGAATATGATAAGAATATTTGCCCAGTAGTAAATGTAGATGGAGTGATAGAAAGAGGTAAACAATATGACTTAGATATAACTTTACCAGAAGATAATAGAAATGTTATTTATGGTATAGTTAGAGATTGCTATAAAGATCCAATATGTGATGCTGTTGTTAAATTAATAGAAGTTGAATGCAAATTAGGAAAAGATATAAGAAAACCAGTTTCTCACACATTTACAGATGAAAATGGAGAGTTTGTATTTGGACCTTTATGTGCTAACAGATTATATGAAGTGGAAATATGGGTTAACAATGTAAAACATGCAAAAATCTGTACAGAATGTCATCGTAAAGGTGAGTGCTTAAAAGGGGTAGAAATAGACTGTAAAGATGAACAATGTAAACCTAATAAACCATGTAAGCCAGACAAACTAAGAGACGACGAAAAAGAAGATTAAAGCAATATTAAAAATATTATGCTTTTTAGAATAGAATAATAGAAAAAAAGGAGAATATACTATGCGATATGCTGGTATATTCTCTGTCAAAAATTTTACATTAATCCCATTTTTTTAACTAACTGTCTTCCTTTTTTCATCATCTTTCTGGTATCTTTTTTTGTAATAACTTCATTATAAAATACTGTAGCTCCAATTGTTAATACTCCACCAACTAACATACCTTCAACAAATTTCATAATTTACCTCCTTAAAATATATTTTAAAAATATTATGTCTTTTTTTTATTTTTTATATACAAAATATAATATGAATGTATCTCATATAAACATATAAAAAATAGAAAAATACCAAAAAACTTTCTTAAAGTAACAACATTCATTTTTCCAGAAATTGTTGCACCAATAACAGAACCAATTACACCACATATGCAGAAAGGAATAGCATTTTTGAAATTGATATTTTTATTTTTAGTATTTACTATAATACTAACTATTGCAGAGGGAATAAAGCATATAAGATTTGTAGCTTGAGCAACATGTTGTTCAAAATTCATAAAAAGAGTTAAAAGTAAAATAAGAACAGAACTCCCGCCTAAACCTAAACCTGTACAAATTCCAGCAATTACTCCCATTAAAATTTCCATTTTAAATCACCTTAAATTAAAAAAATATTATTCTTATACTAGAATAAAGCAAGAAAAAAATAAAAAGTAATTTTAAATACTTGCTTTTTAATATATTCAAAAGCTTTGAACCAATAAAACTTCCAATAATACCTCCAATTGCACATAATATACCTACTTTCCAATTGATATAATTATCATGCCAGTAAAATAAAGAAGTTGTTATTACCATTGGTAAGATGCAAAATACAGCAGTAGCTCTTGCTTCACTTTCCTTAGCCGACTTAAATAAATACATATATGTAGGAATTAATAAAAGCCCTCCACCAGATGCAAACATCCCACTAATAAAGCCAACTATTAACCCTATAATAATTTTTTTTAGCATATTTAACATTCCTTTAAGTTAGTATGTAAAAAATTAGCAAAAAATATTCATAAAAAAATTTAAAAAAATTTAAAAAAAGTATTGATTTTTCTATAAATATATATTAAAATTTAATCGAAGTGGTAAGAAGTGGTGCAAAGTGGTAAAAAAGTGTAAGAGAGGTGGACAAAGTGTTAATAGGTGAATACAGCCATTCTCTAGATGCTAAAGGCAGATTAATAATGCCAGCAAAGCTAAGAGATGACATGGGAGAAAAATTCATAGTAACAACAGGATTAGATGGTTGCTTATTTGGATTTTCTATGTCAGAATGGGAAAAATTCGAGGACAAGCTAAAAACACTACCAATCACTAACAAAAATGCCAGAAACTTTGTAAGATTCTTTTTATCAGGAGCCACTGAATGTGAATTAGACAAGCAAGGAAGATTTTTAATTATAGCAAAACTTCGTGAAGTTGCATCATTAGATAAAGATGTAACAATCATAGGAGCAGGAACAAGAATTGAAATTTGGGATAAAGCAAAATGGGAAGAACATAATAGTGAAGAAAATCTTTCAATAGAAGAAATAGAACAAAACATGGAAGAACTTGGTATATAACTTTTTATAAAGTTTATATAGTCTTAAACAAAAGAATATTAGAATACAAAAGATAAAAATAAAAAAAACAAAAGCCAAATGTGAACAAAAGATAAAATAACCAAAGATAAATTAAATAAAAAACTAAACTGTATCTAACTAAAGAAAACTAACCTACAAAAGAAGTACGTAAGATAAAAATTATCAAAAGATAATTGCAAGCAATTTTGAATTTTCCAAATTCAAAAGATTAAATTTTAAACTACAAAAGCAAAGCTAAAATATCTACAAAAGAAAAACTTAAAAAATAACAAAAGATGGAGTAAACAAATGCATTTAGAATTACGAAAGACAAGCTTAATTAAGATTGCACACAGTTGGTATTTACATACCAACTGATTGTGCTATATAAATAAAATTAAATGATTAGAGGAAATGAACTTGGAATTTAAACATACTCCAGTATTATTAAATGAATGCATACAGGGTCTAAATATTAAACCTGATGGAATATATGTAGATGGAACCCTTGGAGGGGGAGGACACAGTAAAGGAATTTTAAAACATTTATCTAAAGAAGGTTTGCTAATAGGTATAGACAGAGATGAAGATGCTTTAAAAGCAGCTAAAGAGAACTTAAAAGAATATAATAATGTAAAATATGTTCATGGAAATCATGATGAAATAAGAGAAATATTAAATAATTTAGGAATAGATAAAGTAGACGGTATACTTTTAGATTTAGGTGTTTCATCATATCAGCTAGATGAAAGAAATAGGGGCTTTAGCTATTTAGGAAAAAGTGATTTAGACATGAGAATGAATCAAAGTCAAGCTTTAACTGCTAAAGATATTGTTAATACCTATTCAGAAGAACAGCTTAAGGATATAATTTTTGAATATGGTGAAGAAAAATTTTCTAAAAATATAGCAAGGAATATTTGCAAATATAGAGAAAATAAAAAAATAGAGACTACTGATGAGTTAGTAGAAATTATAGAAAAATCTATTCCAAAATCAAAACAAAATTCTGGTCATCCAGCTAAGAGAACATTTCAAGCAATCAGAATAGAAGTAAATAATGAGATAAAACCTTTATATGATACTGTGTTAAAATCCATTGAATGTTTAAAAGAAGATGGTAGATTATGCATTATTACATTTCACTCTCTAGAAGATAGAGCTGTAAAGAATGCGTATATAGAAGCACAGGGAAAATGCACGTGTCCAAAAGATTTACCATATTGTGTATGTAATTATAAATCTTATGGTAAAATTATAAACAAAAAGCCAATTGAGGCAAGTAATGAAGAACAAGAAGAAAATAGTAGATCTAAAAGTGCAAAATTAAGAATATTCGAAAGACATGAGAAAAAATAAAAAGAGAAGAGGTGAATTTAACTTATGGCAGGTTACAAACCATATGGTTATCAATATGAGACAAGCCCTAGGAAATTACAACCTGAATATGAACCAAATAAAAATCCATATAAAAAGAAAAAAAGCACATTAAGCAAAAAGAGCAAAAGTAAATTTAATAAAGCCAAACAAAAAGAAAAGCAAAAAGTTCAAGTAAATAAACCTAAAAAAGAAACAAAATATAACTACAAACCAGTAGTATATATAGGCTTAGCTTTTGCTATGCTATTTACCATAAGTTATAGATATTCACTAATAAATGAAAGATACAATGAAAAAGAATCAATAAAATCACAAGTAAGTGCTGTAGAAAAACAAAATGAACAATTAAAAGTTAGTATTGAAAATAGTTTAAATTTAACTTCAATAGAACAAGCTGCCAAAGATCAACTTGGTATGCAAAAACTAGACAATAACCAAAAAGTATATTTAGACTTACAGAAAAGAGACTATGTACAACCTGCATCAGAAGAAGTTGTTATAGATGATAGTCAAACATGGTTTGATAAAATAATGGAAAAACTAACACAAGTAATAAAATAAAAAACTGCAAACTAAAAAATAGTTGCAGTTTTTATTTTTGCTTTTAATAAATATTATACATAGTGAATACACTTAAATTAAGGTGATTTATAATGATAAGAAAAGAGATTCCAAATATTAAGAAACTAAAGGAAAAAGAGCGCAAAAATAATAGAGACGAAAAAATGAATAAAAGCTTACTTCATAGAAAAAAGAGGAATGATAGCAGAGCTGAGAAAAAGTTAAAAAAAGAAGTTAAAACTAGCAAGTATCAGATAAATAAAAAAGGAGAAATTTCTAGAAAGAAAAGAATTAAAATTGCTCTAATAATTGCGTGTATTATTTTTATGGGAATAATTGTTAGAGTTGGTTGGATTCAATTCTACCAGGGTGATATGTTAAAGCAAATGGCCTATCTTCAGCAAACATTAGATAGAAAAATAAGTCCAAAAAGAGGAACTATATATGATACAACAGGAAAAGTTGTACTTGCAACTAGTAGTAGTGTAGAAACTGTAACAGTAAATCCTTTAAATATCTCAGCAGAGAATAAAGAAAAAGTGGCAAAGAAGTTAAGCGAACTTTTTGAATTAGATTACGATACTGTATTAAAAAAAGTAAATAAAAAAACAGCTATAGAAACTATTGCAAGAAAGGTAGATAAAGAAATAACTAACCAATTAAGAATTTGGATGACAGATAACAATATTACTTCTGGAATAAATATTGATGAAGATACAAAGAGATTTTACCCATATAATAATTTAGCTTCTCAAATTATAGGATTTTGTGGAAGTGATAATCAAGGATTAGCGGGTATTGAAGCAATGTATGATGAAGAGCTAAAAGGTGAAAATGGAAAAATATTAAAAATGACAGATGCAAAAGGAATAGAGCTTACAGATTCATCAGAAACTTATGAGCCTGCAACAGATGGAAATGATTTGGTTTTAACAATTGATGCAACTGTGCAAGGAATTGCAGAAAAATATTTAGAGGAAGCTTGTATTGATAATGTTTGTACAGATGGTGGAAATATATTAATAATGAATCCGAAAACTGGAGATATATTAGCATTAGCAAGTTACCCAGACTATAATTTAAATGATCCATTTACAATTAATGATGACGAGTTAAAAGCAAATTGGGAATCTCTTTCAGCTACAGAAAGATCAGATGCACTTCAATCAATGTGGAGAAATAAAGCAATATCTGATACTTATGAACCAGGTTCAACTTTTAAGCTTGTTACAGCATCAACAGCATTGGAAGAAGGAATAGTTGAATCTACAGATAAAGAAGGAGAATTTACTTGCACAGGGTCAATAGAAGTTGCCGGAGTTAGAATGAAATGTTGGAGATATTATAGACCACATGGAGCAGAATCTTTAAGACAGGCATTAATGAATTCTTGTAACCCAGTATTTATAGGGTTAGGACAAAAAATAGGAGTATCTAAATATTATGAATATCTAAGAAAATATGGATTTTTAAGTAAAACAGGTATTGATTTACCAGGTGAGGCAAACTCCATTTTCTTAGATGAAAGCAAAGTTGGACCAGTTGAACTTCGGAACAATTGCATTTGGTCAAAGATTTGAAGTAACTCCAATACAAATGATTACTATGGTTTCAACAATAGCAAATGGAGGAACATATATTAAGCCAAGAGTAGTAAAACAAATTATAAATAGTCAAACAGGAGAGGTAACCAATATAGAAACTGAAACCAAAGATAGAGTAATATCAGAAGAAACATCTAAAAAAATGCTTAGCATGATGGAAAGTGTTGTTGCAGAAGGAACTGGTAAAAATGCACAAGTGCAAGGTTACAGTATAGGAGGAAAAACAGGAACATCAGAAGATGGGGTAAATACTGGAAAATATGTAACATCATTTATAGGTGTAGCACCAATATCTGATCCAGAGGTTGCAATATTAATAACACTTTATAATCCAACAGGAGAGGGAGGACATCAAGGAGGTGGAGTTGCTGCACCAATTGGCTCTCAGGTATTGGGTGAAGTATTACCATATTTAGAAATAGAAAAAGATAATGAACAAGAAGAAGAAAAGAAAGAAGTTGAAGTTCCAAATATTGTTGGAATGACAAAACAAGAAGCTCAAAAAGCTCTAGAAGAAGTAGGTTTAAACATAGAGTTAAGAGAAAATGAAGCAGATGCAACTATAATTACAGAGCAATTACCAAAAGCAGGAATAAAAATAAAAGAGGGAACATCTGTTATAGCATATTATTAAAATATAAAGATTGAAAAATTAACATAAATATGCTACAATATTAAATATGTGATTAATTCACATTTGTTCGCTAAAACTTCTCGGTAATTGTGAAGAAGGTGGAATTATGAATGTTTTTGTTGGGTGCTCATCACGGGCGCCTCAGAACCGAATCTACGAGGAATCTTGCAAAGTTGCAAAAATACTTGCAAGATGGATTGTAGAGAACCATCATAATTACGTCTTTGGGGCAGGTAAAACTGGTCTTATGGGCGTAATTTACAACGAAGTTCAGAGAAAACTACAAGAGGATGCTCCGCTTTCGGACTACAATGAAGAACTGTCTGTTTCAAACAGTACAAAAATCATTGCAGTGACATTAGACCGCTGGGCCGAAGACTTGAAAGAGCTGGAATGTGATGTAAAACTTGCATTTAACACTCTCTCTGAGAGAAAACAAGTTCTCTTCCAGCTGGCAGACGTTATGATATTTTTGCCTGGTGGTCTTGGCACGATTGACGAGCTTATCTCGGCAATTGAAGCAAAGAGGTCTTTTGAACATCAGAAAGAAATCATCATCTGCAATGTCTGTGGCTATTTTGATAGCGTAGTCAATGCAATTGACTATTCTGTGAACAAAGGGTTTACAGGAAGCCTTTGTGAGGATTTCTTCAGGGTGGTAAATAGCGAGGCAGAGCTGGTAGAGACCTTGAACTTTTTACAGGAACAGTCACAAAACAAAGACATTTAAACCTAAGGAGGCTATGCACTATAAAAGGTGTGTAGTCTCCTTAGGTTTATAACTGACTTAATGGTCAAAAATATAAAAATGATATATTTTAGTTGCAATAAAAAATAGCATAATGTATAATTAAGTTAGTATTTCTAATAAAGGAGGATGAAAAAATGGAAGAAGATAAGAAACCAGAAGAAAATAAGGAGCCAGAAGTAGTAGAACCAAAAGTAGAAGAAAAGCAAGCAGAAGTAGTTAATAATGGGAATGAATCAAATGGAATGGCTATAGCTTCTTTAATATTAGGTATAATATCTATATTATTTAATTTTATTGGCTACTCATGGATAGGTCTGATACTTGGTATAGTAGGTATTATATTAGGAGTTAATGCTAAAAAGAAAAATCCATCAAGCATGGCATCTGCAGGTTTAGTTCTATCAATCATAGGAACAGCACTTTGTGCAGTAGTATTTATTGCTTGCGTTGCATGTGTTGGCATAATTGGATTAGGAGCTTCTTTAGCTTAAAAATTAAAAATATATATTAAAGGTAAACAAGTTTAAATCTTGTTTATCTAATTTTTTTATATTCTTAGGAAATTCATCCCATGAAATGGGTGAGTTTCCTTAGAAGATAATTATGCAAGAAATAGATTTTCTTGTAGCTTTGCTACTTAGAAAATCTTAGTCTTGCTTTTATAGAAAGGGAAAACATGCTACCATATATAAATATTTTTGGAAGACAAATTGCAACATATGGATTTATAATAGTTTTAGGTATCATAATAGGAACAATGATTGCAGTTTTCTATTTTTCAAAATTTAATAAAGTAAAAAGAGATGATGTATTTTATTCGATATTATATGGAATTATAGGAATAGTTGTTGGTGCAAAATTATTATATATACTTACAAATATTCCATTATTAGTACAAAGTGAAAATATTTTAGATACATTACTTCAAATGTTAAGCGGAGGTTTTGTATTTTATGGAGGACTTATTGGAGGAATATTAGGAATATTTATTTATGCAAAACAATTCAAGATAGAATTTAAATCACTACTATTAACTATTGTTCCAGTTATTCCATTAGTACATGCAATAGGTAGAATTGGCTGTCTTTGTGCAGGTTGTTGTTATGGAATGGAATACCACGGATTTGGAGCTATTACATTTCATAATTCATTGATTGCACCAAATGAAATTCCACTTTTTCCAACACAAATTTTAGAGAGCATTTGTAATTTATTAATATTTGTAATATTAACTATAACCTATAAAAAATATATAGGAACTTATAAAACAGTTGGACTATATTGTATGTTATATAGTATAATAAGATTTATATTAGAATTCTTTAGAGGAGACTTGATTAGAGGAATATACCTTGGAATTTCTACATCACAATGGATTAGTATAGCTTTATTAATTCTAGGATTTGTAATATTTATAAAAGGAGAGAAAAATAATGAAAACGGAGTTCGAAATAAGAGTGTTAGAAATAGATAAAGAGAAAATGATAAATAAGTTAGAAGAACTTGGAGCAATAAAAAAAGGTGAATATCATCAAAAAAGATATGTATATGATTTAAAACCAGCAGAGGATGGAAAGTGGATTAGACTAAGAACAAATAGCAAAGTTACAACTCTTACATATAAAGATGTTATAAGTAATACAATAGATGGAACAAAAGAAGTTGAGTTTGAGGTTGAAGATTTTAATAAAGCAAAAGAGTTCTTAGAGAGAATAGGATTCAATTATAGAAGCTATCAAGAAAATGACAGGATACAATA
>CALXJO010000011.1 GCA_944388645.1 uncultured Clostridia bacterium | reverse complement strand
GTATGGGAGGACTTGGAGATGATGTTGACTCAACTGGTATAAATAGAGCAACACAATCTACAAGACAACCAGGTTCTGCAATGAAACCAATTGCATCAATTGTTCCAGCATTAGAATCTGGAATTATAACAGCTGCAACAGTTTATGATGAATCATCAACAGATTTTGGAAATTATCATCCAACTAATTCGGGAGAAGGATTAATAACTGTAAGAAAAGCAATAGAAATATCAGCTAATACAACAGAGGTAAAAATAATGTCTGAGTTAGGTCCAAAAAATTCAATAGAGTATTTAAGAAAAATGGGAATAACATCATTAGTTACAGCTGAAGACAATGCAGAACATAATGATGAAAACCTAGCAATGGTTTTAGGTGGACTTACAAATGGTATTACACCACTAGAAATGGCAGGAGCTTATGCAACAATTGCAAATGATGGTGTATATATTACTCCAACCTTCTATACAAGAGTAGAAGATTCTTCAGGAAATACAGTATTAGAACCAAATCAAGAAAGTACAAGAGTTATGTCAGAAGGAAATGCATATATTGCAAAAAGTATATTAACAGGACCTGTGTCTGGCTCTCGAGGAACAGCTTCATATTGTAAAATATCAGGTCAAGAAACTGCTGGAAAAACAGGTACAACAACATCAAATGTAGATAGATGGTTCTGTGGCTTTACAAATTATTATACAGCTGCAACATGGTTTGGATTTGACCAACCAGAGAACCTTTATACAGCAGGTGCAAACTCTACAAATAGAGCTGCAAGATTATGGGCATCTGTAATGAAACAAATACATGCAGATTTACCAGATTCTGAGTTTACCAAGCCAAGCAATATAGTAACTGCTAGAATTTGTTTGGATTCTGGAAAACTTGCTACAGATGAATGTACTAGAACATATACAGAATATTTTGTAAGAGGAACAGTTCCAGATTACTGTGATGGTCATGTTAAATTAACAATATGTACTGATTCTGGTAAAATAGCTAATGAACATTGTCCTAATACAGAAGAAAAGACATATGTTTCTAAACCAGAAAAAGAACAAAATGGCACATGGAGTACAAATGATGGTGGTAAATATAATGTACCAACAGAAACATGTGATATTCACAATGAAAGTACTATAAAAATGCCAAATGTTGTTGGAAAAACTGAAGCAGAAGCAAAGAAAACATTAGAAAATCTAGGATTAAAAGTAACTGTAAAGCGTAGAGAATCAGATGAAGAAGAAGGTACTGTAATATCTCAAAGCCAAAATGAAGGAACAGTTCTAAAGGCTGGAGATGAGGTTGCAATAGCTGTCAGCCTTGGAAGAGACACTTCTTCAGAAAATGTAATTGATAATACAGAAGTCCCTGATGAGCCTGTAGATAATACAATTGAAACAAATACTACTTCACCTATAACAAATGATGTAGCGTAAAATATTATGTATTATAGAATTAAAAAAGGAGATTTTTATAAATGAATTTAACTTTTTATAATACACTTACTCATAAAAAAGAAGAATTTAAACCAATAGATGAAAAATTAGTTAAAATGTATAGTTGTGGACCTACGGTCTACAGCTATGCACATATTGGTAACTTTAGAACATATATATTTATGGACACTTTAAGAAGAGTTTTAAAATATAATGGCTACAAACTTAAACATGTAATGAATATTACAGATGTTGGTCACCTAGAATCTGATGCAGATGAAGGTGAAGATAAGATGGAAAAGGCTGCAAGAAAAGAAAATAAAAATCCATACGAAATTGCAAATTATTACATGAATATATTCTTAGAAGATATGGAAAAACTACATATAGATAGACCAGAAATAATTACAAAAGCAACAGATAATATTCCTCAAATGATTGAATATGTAAAAGATATTATAAAAAATGGTTATGCATATGAAACAAGCAAAGGAATATATTTTGACATTTCAAAATTAGATAAATATCCAGTTTTATCTAATAGAGAATTGGACGACCAAATAGCAGGAGCAAGAGTAGAAGTTGATCCAGAAAAAAGAAATCCATATGATTTTGCACTTTGGATTAAAGCACCTGAAAATCATATAATGAAATGGGAAAGTCCATGGGGACTATCTTATCCTGGATGGCACTTAGAATGTTCTGCTATGGGTAGAAGGTTTTTAGGAGAAGAATTTGATATACATACAGGAGGAATTGACCATATTCCAACACATCATGAAAATGAAATAGCTCAAGCAAAAGGTGCAACAGGAAAAATTCCTGCTAAGTACTGGATGCATTGTGAGTATCTACAAGTAGATGGTGGAAAAATGTCTAAAAGTTTGGGAAATACATACACAGTTTCATATCTACAAGAAAAAGGAATACATCCTTTAGCATTTAAATTATTTTGTTTTACAGCACATTATAGAAATAAATTAAATTTCACATTTGATGGAGCATATGGTGCTCAAAAAGCATTAGAGAGATTATATGATAGTTATATAAAACATTTAAATGGAAATGAAGTTGTAGAAGATTCAAAGATAAATGAATATAAGGAAAAATTTATGGACTATATCAATGACGATATGAATATGACTGGAGCAATGAGTGTTGTTTGGGAAGTTGCAAGAAATGAAAAAAAATCAAAAAAACTTGCAGAATTGCTATTAGATTTTGATAAAGTTTTAGGACTAGATATAAAAAATTCACCAAAATATTTAAATGAATTCTCTAAAAATAAAAATATAAGTTTAGAAGATATTCCTGATGAGATAAAGAAACTAATTGAAGAAAGAAATGATGCAAGATTAAACAAAGATTGGGCAAAATCTGATGAGCTAAGAAAAGTTATAGCAAGTAAAGGATATAGCATAAAAGATACAAAGGAAGGTATAATAGTAACTAAGAATATATAAATGGGGATAGCTTGGAAGGAGATATTATAATGCCAGAAAATAAACAGCAAACTAAAAAAAGAGATGGATTTTTTAAAACTGTATTAAAAAGTATTAAAGATTTTGATAAATATGAGCAATTTGGACTTGAAGGCATGGGAAGAACTTGTTTATACTTACTACAAATGGTTGCAATTATCACCATTATAGTTGTAGCAGTATTAATATATCAATTTTCGACTACTATGCAAAGTGCAGTAATATATTTTAATGATAATGTACAAGAAATGTCATATACTGATGGAATTTTAACAGTAAATTCAAATCAAAAGCTAGAAGTAGATACCAATAGTACTATTGCTCAAAAAATAATAGTAGATACTTCTGATTTAACTGATGAACAGATTGAACAATATAGGACAGATTTAAATGATTTAAATTCTGGTATTATACTTCTAAAAGATAAAATTCTAATAAAAAATGAAATGCTAACAGCGATTACAGAAACTACATATACAGATATATTATCACAATATAACATAACAAATTTAGACAAGCAGTCTGTATTAGATTACATTTATGCTAATCAATCACAAGTTTATATTTCTGTTGCAATAGTAGAATTTATATACATGTTTGCAATATATTTAACTAGCATATTAATGGATACACTGGTACTTGCTTTATTAGGTTTAATTGTTTCAAGAATTGCTGGAATGAAAATTAAATTCTCAGCATGTTTCAGTATGGGAGTTCATGCATTAACTCTTCCAATAATTCTAAATATTTTATATATAATTTTAAATGCATTTACAGGTTATACAATAAAATACTTCCAAATAATGTACACAGCAATTTCTTATATATATATGGTTGCTGCAATATTAATAATTAAATCTGATTATATAAAAAGACAAATGGAATTAGATAAACTAAAATCAGAACAAGAAAAAGTAAGAGCAGAATTAGATAGGCAGAAAGAAGAAGACAAAAAAGAAGAAGAAAAAAGAAAAGAAGAAAAGAAAGAGCAAAAAGAAAAAGAGTCTGGTGAAAATGCAGGTAAGCAAAAGGATTCTGATACTGGTGAGAAGCCAGAAGGAAGCAATGTTTAACAAAAGGAATAGAGAGGAGCAGATATCTTGAAAAATAAAGAAAAAGAAAACAAAATGCAAGAAGACGATTCAAAGAAAAATAAAAAAAGTAAAAAAGAAAAAGAAGAGTCTAAAAAAATATTATTATATGTAATATCTATAATAATTTTAATCGCTTTAATATTATTAATTGTATTTGTTTCAATACAAGAAAATAAAAACAAAGAGACTATAGGCGAAGATGAGCTTTCATATACTGATTTAATAAAACAAATAGATGAAGGTAATGTTGAAAAAGTAACAATGACTGTTGGAAGTACAACTGTTGAAGCCAAGCTAAAAGACCAAGAAGAACCAAAAACTGTAATTGTTCCAAGTACACAAGCATTTATAGAATTAGTACAAGATGAAGTACAAAATGGAAATTACATTGAATTAGTTCAAGTAAGACAAAGTATATTTTTAACTATTACAGATAGATTATTTACATTATTACCAACAATTTTATTAGTTGTATTATTTGTTCTAATAATACAAATGCAAGGACTTGGAAGCAAAGGAAAAGTATATGATCCAGAAGAAGAGGACGTAAAAACAACTTTTGACGATGTTGCAGGATTAGATGAAGAAAAACAAGAAATGATAGAAATTGTTAATTTCTTAAAAAATCCTGATGAATTCTATAAAATGGGAGCTAAAATTCCAAAAGGAGTTTTATTATGTGGACAACCAGGTACTGGTAAAACATTAATTGCAAAAGCAATAGCTGGAGAAGCAGATGTACCTTTTATACCAATGAGTGGTTCTGAATTTATAGAGATGTTTGCAGGTCTTGGAGCTTCTAGAGTAAGAAAGCTATTTGAAAGAGCAAAAAAGATGTCTCCAGCAATAATATTTATAGATGAGATAGATGCAATTGGTGCAAGAAGAACAGATGCCTCTGGAGCAGAGACGGAAAACAACCAAACATTAAACCAATTACTTGTGGAAATGGATGGTTTTGATTCTGATCATACTGTAATAGTTCTTGCAGCTACAAATAGACCAGAAATGTTAGATAAAGCTTTATTAAGACCAGGAAGATTTGATAGACAAATAACAATAGGACTTCCAGACATGAATGGAAGAGAAAAAATCTTAGAAATACATGCAAAAGATAAGAAATTAGCTCCTGATGTAAGTCTAAAAACAATTGCAGGAGATACAGCAGGATTTACAGGAGCAGAACTTGCCAATATTATAAACGAAGCAGCAATAATTGCAACAATCAAAAAACATGAAGCAATTACTAATAAAGATATAGATGATGCGTTAAAGAAAGTAACTGTTGGAGTTGAGAAACATAGCAAGATAATGTCTGATAAAGATAAGAGACTAACAGCTTACCATGAAGCAGGACATGCAATAGTAAGCAGATTCTTAGAAACACAAAAAGATGTAAAAGAAGTATCAATAATACCAAGAGGCATTGCTGGCGGTTATACAATGTATAAAACAAATGAAGATAAATATTATATATCAAAAACAGAAATGCTAGAAAAACTAGTTGCACTACTTGGAGGAAGAGCTTCAGAAAAAATTATATTAAATGATATATCAACTGGTGCAAGTAATGACTTAGAAGTTGCTACAGATATTGCTAAAAATATGGTTACAATTTATGGAATGAGTGATAAAATAGGACCACTTAGCATAAATCTAGAAAAAGACCCTTATCAAATGCAATTCTTTGGTGAAGGAATGGAAAATGCAATAGGACTAGAAGTAAAGAGATTAATAGATGAAGCATATGTTAAAGCACAAAATATACTAATGCAACACTTAGATAAATTACACGAACTTGCAGCATTACTAATAGAAAAAGAAGTAATTTCTGGAGAAGAATTTGAAAAATTATTTGAATAAAAACATAAATAAAAATCGCTCCTAAATGGGGCGATTTATTTTGGGTGTTTTGGGGTGGGTGTTTTTGGGGGACACTTTAAAAAAACATCTTTTAGCTGTTTTTGGGGACAGGTCTCCAAAAAAATTTATATATTTAACAGACGTGTCCCCAAAAACACCTTTTAGGTGTCTCGGAGAAGTGTCCCCAAAAACACCTTTTAGATGTCTCGGAGAAGTGTCCCCCAAAACACCCTATAAAAATGTATAACCAGATTTTAATGTACTATCTACTGTAACATTAAATGTACTATTTTTATAGTTATCTAACCAATTATAATCATTCCATTCTTGCATAGTTAAAAAATATTTAACTGCATGTTTTCCAAATCCATCTATATCTGAATGGTATTCTTTGGATGTTTTATATAAATAATTAGTAATATTTTCTGATAAATATTTATTACAAGCTTCTTCAATTTGCTTCATATTTTCATCAGAAAAATAATCGGAATCACTTTTACTTGATTGCTCTGTTGCAGATAAAATCTTTATATTAAGTTGAATATTACTTGTAATATAAGGACTTCCATTTACGAACTGAACATTATTTTTAGTAGAACTTTTAAGACTTAGATTAACGTCAATACTGTCAGAATCGCCTAAAGGATTTGGAATACTAATATTACAAGATTTTAATTGGTTTGAAACAATCAAATGAAAAATTGACTCTAAACCATTTAATTCACCAACCAATTTGTCTCCATTAAATACAGCAAGTCCCATATTTTCAATATTATCTTTTGAAGAGATAGGAGTTTGACCTGCAACATAGGAGCTATCTTTATTAATATCAGAGGCCATATCAGTAGAAGCATTAGTTGTAGAATTAGACAAGCTATTTGTATCTTTAGAGTTTACAGCTCCTAAAATTGCTACTGGATTCCTAAAGGTATCAACATAATCTGAAAAGAATTTTATTAATGTAACATTTTGAGTTAAACCTGTATATTCACTAGAAGAAAGAGCAATCTCATAATAATTAGAAGCAAGTGATTCTAATATTGGTTGAGAAGAATTTAAAAACTTTTCAGAAGGACTTTTGCTTATAATTACATTTGCATGAGGACTCATTTCTACACTATTTAGCAAAGTATAAGCATAATCTGAAACACCTTTAGAAGCTAACTCTTCTGAAATCACAACTACTTTACAATGTGACAAATTTATCTTTCTACTAATATAACTATCAAACAAATTTAGGCCAGATTCAATCGATGAACATTCTACAGAATTTACAATATTATTATCTGAACTTTGGTCAGAAGAACTTTTTGTACTACCAGGTCTTGATAATTGAATACTTAATTTTAATGGCTCATTTTCACCAACATCCAACCCAAGAGCTATAACATAAGCTAATCTATCTATATTTTGAGTGTTATAAGCACCTGATAGAGCAAACAATACAATAAAAATACTTAAAAAAATAATAGCAATCTTTCTAAAATGAGTCAATATTTTCATAACTTATCCTCCTATAAGTATATTAAACATCATAGTTGTTTCTATGAATTTTTTTATATTTCCTATTTGCAAAGATTAGAATAGCAGGGAGTATTATAAATAGTAGAGGGATGCTTACAAATGTATATAGAGAATATTCTATCTGGTGTGCATATACAAGATTTTTTGGTAACAATGCTAAGGCAAATATAATAAGTGATATTGGAATAATTAATGGTTTGCCATTTTTTACATTTGTAACTTTTTTTACTAATTGTATACAAAGCATACATGCTATATTTATATAACTCATAAAAGATAAAACCCATGTAAACGAGAACAATGATTCTGGATGTTGCAAGTATTTGCCAAATACATTATTTGATAATAACATGTATAATGATGATATTTTATCAATCTCTGTACTAAACGAAAATGCAAGTAAGACACTTCCAACAGCGAAGACTATTAATATAGCAGTAATAATAATAGATATAATAGCAACTTTTTTAAAATCCTCCTTGTTTGATAACATTGGAGGTACTAAATATAAAATAAGTAAACCATTAAAAGCAATTAAATTTGTAAGTCCATAGAAGAAGGTTTTATCTGCTCCATAACCAAGTATCGGAAGTGCCCTTTGAATAGTCATATTTGGAGTAACAGATAAAAATGAGATAATAAGACCAATTAACATAATAATGCACACTATAAGATTAGTTTTAATAATACTATGACCACCAAAAATATTGGAAATAATACATACACCTATAAAAAATAGTAAAATATAAATAACAGGAGTATCAAAATAATATAAAACTTTTAATGTTTCTGAAAAATATCTTAATAATAAAGAAGAAATAGAAATTATATATAATATTAGAAAAATTCCTACAATATTTCTTAAAACTTTTCCACCAAGAAAACTAGAAACATCAACTATATCTGAACCAGCAAATCTTTTAAACAATTTAACAATAATAATTGTAAAAATTATTGCAATTATACTAATATAAATAACATTCAATATAGAAGAAGACCCACAAGAAAGAATGATATCTTGAGGTAAACTTATAGATAATCTATTAATCGTAAGAATTAAAATTAAAGCAATAGCTTCTATAGTACTAACTTTATTAATATTCATAAAAAATCCTTTCTCTTTAGCAGAAACTTAATTATTAGTCTTGGAAGATTATTGATATATTTTGAAAATTTTTTAGTTTTGCGCAGTATTTTGGAGCGAAGCGACAGCAAAAAACTATAAAAATTTGAATAAATATATCAATCTTCTTAAACTAGTTTAAAGATAATTTAATTTTTATTATATTTCCACTTCATACTAATTTCATCTTGAATTTTAGGTCTTTTAGTCTTTAAAAATCCTGAACGATCTTCTCTATCAAAAGCAGGATGAAGAATTATACCATTTCCTACATTATTCTTTTTAAATAAATTTGTTTCTAAATAATAAATTCCAAAAGATTTCATATTACATATAACAATTAAATGTACACATACACCTGCAGCAATTCCTAAAAAGCCTGCCATTGCTCCCAAAAGAATATATATAAATCTCATAATTCTAAAATGGAAACTAAGAGAAAAATCTGGAACTGCAAAAGAACATATACCAGTTAAAGCAACAATGATAATTAAAATAGGACTTACTATATTTGCTTCAACTGCAGCTTGACCTAATATAAGCGCACCAACAATTCCAATGGTAGGTCCAATAGGAGATGGAACTCTTAAGGAAGCTTCCCTAATAAGTTCAAAAGAAAACTCCATAACAAGTATCTCAAAAAGTATTGGAAATGGAACAAATTCCCTAGATGAGATAATTGCATATAATAGCTCTGTAGGAATTAGTTCTTGATGAAAATTTGTTATAGCTATATAGACTCCAGGCAGAAGTAAGGCAATAACTGCTGAAACAATTCTTAATACTCTTGCAAAATTTGAATACTGATGTTTTAAATTTAAATCTTCTGGAGATTCTAAAAAGTCTGATAAAATTCCAGGAGCAATTAGGACATAGGGGCTACCATTTACAATTATGCAAACTCTACCTTGATACAACAAGTTTGCGGCTCTATCAGGCCTTTCTGTAGAAACCATCTGAGGAAGGCTACACAAATCACTATCTTGAATTAATTGCTCTAACTGTCCGGAAGAGATAAGATAATCAACTCCTAGATTATTTAATCTATAACGTACTTCTGATACCAAGTCCGTATTTGCAACATTTTTTAAATAACATATAGCACAAGATGTTTTACTTAATTTACCAACATTAATTGATTCAATTATAAGATTTTCATTATTAATATATCTTCTTAGAAGAGAAGTATTAGTACGTAAATTCTCTGTAAAACCAACTTGTGGTCCACGCACAATAATCTCATTGTTAGGACTTGTAAGACCACGCCTCTCAAATCCTTTAACTTCAATACTAAAACAAATATCTAAAGTATCAATAAAAAGAGCACAACTTCCAGAATTTATATCTGCTACAATATCGTCAAACTTAGTACGATTTTCAACAGTGTTTTGAGGAAGCAAACAATTGGAGATATACTCTATAATATTAAATTTTTTAACTTTTCTAACAGTAATGTTATTTGTTTTTGCCTCAGCAACAATACGATTTTGATTTCCTTCATAAGAATTTGCAGAATTTTTAAGCATTAAAGGCTTTAGAATATAATTATTCATAATATCTTGACTAATCATGCCATCTATATAAACCAAAAATGCATTATACTGCTTATTTCTGGCATTTAAAGTAAATTCTCTGATTTTAATATCTGAATTAATTAAAGTATTAAATCTAGTCTTCATATATTCTAAATTCACATCTAAGCTCTGAAAAACCTTATCATTACTTGTATCTGCACTTTGAAGAGTTTCATTATCTAAATTTAATGTTCCATTATCAGCACTATAGTTTGTAGACTTATCAGCAACAATAGCATTTGTTGTATCTGGAAGAGTAAAGTCATAAGAATTAGTTTCATCTTCGTAAAAAATCTTGTGAAGATATTGTTTAGAAGAAGATAACATATCTTTTAAAATTTTTTTATTTTCTTTCAAAATAAGCCTCCCAAAAAGCAAAAATATTTACATATAGTTTTTACTAAAAAAACAAAAATATGTAAAAATAATTTTGTTTTTATGCATAACTTTGCAAATATTAAATATACATTAAATAAAGTTTATTGTACAAACACATAATTTAAACAATTGATAATTGTAAGGAGGTTAAAATAAAAATGAAAGATAATAGGTTATATCAAGATATAGCAAAAAGAACTGATGGCGATATTTATGTTGGTGTAGTTGGTCCTGTTAGAACTGGTAAGTCAACTTTCATAAAACGATTTATGGATTTATTGGTTATTCCTAACATAGACAATGAATATAAAAAAGAAAGAGCTCAAGATGAGTTGCCACAAAGTGCTGGTGGAAGAACTATAATGACAACAGAACCAAAATTTATTCCCAATGAAGCAGTGGCAATTACGGTAGGAGATAACATTAATTTAAATGTTAGACTAGTTGATTGTGTAGGTTATCTGGTAAATAATGCTATAGGCTATTTGGAAGATGATATGCCAAGAATGGTAAAAACGCCTTGGAGTACTGAAGAGATGCCTTTTGAACAGGCAGCAGAGATTGGAACTAAGAAGGTAATACAAGAACATTCAACAATTGGAATACTAGTAACAACTGATGGAAGTATTACAGATATTTCAAGAGAAGATTATATTGCACCTGAAGAAAGAGTTGTAAAAGAACTAAAAGAACTAAACAAGCCATTTATAATAGTATTAAATTCAAATGATCCAGATTCAGACTATACGCAAAGTTTGGCACAAAAACTTCAGGAAAAATATGACACACAGGTAATTCCAACAGATTGTGAAAATTTAACAGTAAACAAAATAGATGAGATATTTGGTAAAGTATTATATGAATTTCCAATTGAGAGAATAAACATTAATTTCCCAAGATGGGTAGATGGACTTCCAGAAAATCATTGGCTAAAAGAAGAATTATATGATGAGATAAAGGAAGCATTTAAAGGTGTAAGCATATTAAAACAAATAGATAGTAGAATAACAAAACTGCAAAATACAGATGTAATAAAAAATAGTTTAATAAATGAAATTCAGCTTGGAACAGGAAGTATTAATATAACAATAAACTTACTTGATGATTTATTCTATAAGGTATTAACAGAAATATCAGGGGTAGAGATAACAAATGAAGGAGAGCTATTCTCTAGTATGATAACTTTTGCAAATGTAAAAAAAGAATATGATAAGGTAGCGTATGCTTTGCAAGAAGTAAACGAAACAGGTTATGGAATAGTAAGCCCATCAATAGATGAATTAATACTAGAAGAACCAGAAATGGTAAAACAAGGCTCAAGATATGGTGTAAAACTAAGAGCAAAAGCTCCTTCAATACATATGATAAGAGCAGATATAGAAACAGAAGTATCTCCAATAGTTGGAAGTGAGAAACAATCACAAGAACTAGTAGAATCTCTTCTTTCAGAATTTGAAAGTGATCCAAAGAAGATATGGGAATCAAACATATTTGGAAAAAGTTTGCATGAGCTTGTAAATGAAGGACTTCAAAGTAAACTAATGAAGATGCCAGAAGATGCACAAGAAAAATTGCAAGAGACACTAGAAAGAATAATAAACGAAGGAAGCGGAGGACTAATCTGTATAATACTATAATGATAATAAAACAAATTTTTACAAAATAAAACAAAATCATTCAAAAATTTTACATTATGTGTTATAATATAATTACCGACGCAGTTTGCAATTTTATTTAAAGGAGGTAGTTTTTAGGTGAAGAATTCTCAGTATCGTCTTACCCAAAAACGGCGCAAGCTCAATGAGATGAGACGAAAAGGAGTCACCGAGGCAAACTGGAAACTGGACAGGGAATCTTACGACTACTTGAGTAAGTATTTTCCCATCGAACCTACCCGGTATCTGGTACAGACACGCAAATACATGGAAACTGCAGGATTCCCTAGAATTCTCAAGGTTATTGACCGTGCAGCTCACAAGGGTAAGGCGGTCATAGATACGACCTTGACGAAAAAAGACCGAGATGTTTTGGACAGAGCCGATATTCCGTACCATGCTTTTAGGTACACGATTAATTTATCGGCAAATGTAAAAAGATAAAACCTCCGAAAGCACAAGCCTAAATAGGCAAACTTAAAGAAGAGAGCCGTCAGATGTTATAAATGCATCTGGCGGCTCTCTTCTTTTTTCATCTAAATTTAGTGTTTAGACGGTAGAATCATACTCTGTAGAGCTAGCTTCAATTAAACCGTCACGTCCGACTAAAAAGCGAACTTCATTGGATAATATTCCAACATTTGGAATATTAAGCTTATTCAAAGCTTGTTCTGCAATAATTGCCTTCGGGTTTTGGTTGCCATGTGTGACAATTACAAATACCGGATTTTCAAAACTTGTAAGAAAATTCATAATTTGGTCTTGTTTTGCATGTGCGGAAAACTGACTAGTAAATTTAACAGTTGCTTTTTTCTTTACACAAAGACCTGCAATATTTACATAAGCTTCATCCTCTGCATCATACAATTTTCTGGCAACTGTTCCAGGAACGGGGTAACCTGTAAAATGAAAGAGAACATCTTCTCTATTAAACATATTTTGCAGGTAGTTTACGATAGGTCCATAGGACCCAGTGCCTGACGAAGCAATGATAATTTGAGGAGAAGTGCTTGTGTAACGATTAGCCCGAATTTCTTTGCGAAGATATTTGAACTTCCGAGGTAAAAAGCCTATATTGTCTTTTGGGATAGATTCAAAAGCTCCAGATGCAACCATTTGATTAAATGTGCTAGACATTTTACCATCAACATAAACTGTAAATGGATTAATAAGTCCACACTGTTGCATAGAGCCTACTGTTTTAATAATTTCGTGAGTCCTTAAAGCAAATGTTGGAATTACTACAATTCCATCTGGATGCTCTTTATAGAACTGAACGAGGTTATCTTCAAAACAGTAGTCAACTTCATCAGAATTCATATATCCGTATGTTGCTTCAGTAAAAATCGTTACAGGGAGTTTTCGTATTTCTTCAGGAAGTTTTGGAACATCAAAAAACATATTGCGGTCATTGTAATCTCCGCCAAATATTATATTAATTGGTTGGAGATTTTCATAAAAAATTTGAACGAGAATGGTGGCGGCTCCAATAAGATGTCCATTTGTAAAAAAATAGGCTCTTATGTGGTCATCAATTTTAACAAATGAGTTGATTGGAATTCCTCTAACCTGCAACATTGCATTTGCAACATCTTCACTAACAAAAAGAGGTTCATAACCTTTTTTGCCAGCATTGCTCTTAACAATGTGAACAGAATTTCTTAGTGAAAAATCCATAATTTGTTTGGTATCGTTCGTACAATAAATCGGACCAGAGAATCCTTTTTTTACAAGAAAAGGAATCCTTCCAATATGGTCAATGTGTGCGTGTGTTACCAAAAGAAACTCAAGTTCTTTAGGTTCAAAACTAAAACAGTAATTCAAATTGTCATATTCTCTTTCTTGGAATGTTCCACAGTCTACAGCAAAATGTGTAGATGTGTGGTTTGGATAATGCACTATGCATTGGATACAGCTGCCAGTCACTTCAGGACTTGCAGAAGTATATTCTACACAAAACGGGCAGTCAATTGACCGATCGCACATATAAATCCCTCCTTTGAGATTTGACTTCATTATATATGGAAATAAATTGATAGTCAATGAAATTATTTAAAAAACAACAAATTTCAACATTTTTTACCATATTGCATTAATACTTTAAATGTGATATTATATACACGAATTTAAAAAAGAAAAATATTATATAGTAAAGAAAAATGAAAGGAGATTCATTGAAAGAGCTAATGTGTTAGTAAAAGTCAATGGAATGAGATATGAATGTAGAAAACAAAATATTAAAAGCAGAAAAATTATTAGAAGAAAACAAACAAGATTCTGTATTAAGAATATTAAGAAAGCTAGATTCAGAAAAAAAGGAAAAACTAGCAGAACAAATATTACAGCTAGATTTTGAACAATTAAGAAAATTATATAAAGAAACGCAAGAAACTCCAGAAATTTTGGAAAAGAAACTAGAACATATTAATTATGTAGATAAATATAAAATATCAGATGAGAAAAGAAATACATATTTAAATTTAGGCGAAGAAATAATTAAAAATGGAAAATATGCAGTAGTAACAATGGCTGGGGGCCAAGGAACAAGACTGGGACATAAAGGACCAAAAGGAACATTTAAGATAGATGTAGAACCAGAGCCAAAATATTTATTCCAAATATTAGCTGAAAACTTAGAAAAAGCTAATAAAAAATATGGAATAACAATTCCATGGTATATAATGACAAGTACAGAGAATGATAAAGAGACAGAAGAATTTTATAAAGCTCATAATTATTTTGGTTATCCACAAGAAGCTGTTAAATTCTTTACACAAGGAAATTTACCATTATTATTTACAAACGGTAGTTTAGTTATTGATAAAGATTATTCTATAAAAATAGCTGCAGATGGAAATGGTTGTATATATAAATCAATGAAAAAAGCTGGAATTTTAGATGATATGAAACAAAAAGGAGTACAGTGGATATTCATTGGTGCAGTAGATAATGTATTATTAAACATGGTTGATCCAATGTTAATAGGACTTGCAATAGACGAAAAACATGAGATAGCAGCAAAATCAGTTCCAAAGAATTATCCAAAAGAAAGAGTTGGAGTATTCTGCAAAGCAAATGGTGTTCCATCAGTAATAGAATATAGCGAACTTCCAGAAGACATGGCAGAACAAACAGACGAAGATGGAGAGTTATTATATGGAGAAGCACATATAATGTGTAATCTATATACATTGGATGCTTTAGAGAAAATAGCAAAAATAGATTTACCATATCATGTAGCAAATAAGAAAACAGACTATATGAATGAAGACGGAGAATTTATAGAGGTAAAAGAACCAAATGCATATAAATTTGAAGCATTTATATTTGATGCATTCAATTATTTTGACGATATGTCTATATTAAGAGGAAGAAGAGAAGAAGACTTTGCTCCAGTAAAGAATGCAGAAGGAAATGATAGTCCAGAAACAGCAAAAAAATTATATAATGACTTTCATGCAAAAAATAATTAAAATCTTCGCCCAAGAGGGACGCCCCTTTTTGGGCGAAAGCTTAAATTTTTTTACATAATTTCGCCCAAAAAGGGGCGTCCCTCTTGGGCGATTAGGAGGAAAATAGAATGGAAAATTGTAAAATTAATAATTTATTTAGTCTAGATGAGTCTATTGCAAAGGATTTATTGATAAAATATACATATCCATGGGAAGTATTGCCACATATTAGTGAATTTATATTAGAGCTTGGCAAAAAGCTTCCAAAAGATGAATATAAAAAGATAGGAGAAGATGTTTGGATTCATAAAAGTGCTAAAGTTTTTGAATCAGCTTATATTCATGGACCTGCAATTATTTGCAAAGACGCTGAAATAAGACATTGTGCATTTATTAGAGGGAATGCAATAGTAGGAGAAGGTGCAGTTATTGGAAATTCAACAGAGCTTAAAAATGTAATTATTTTCAATAAATGTGAAGTGCCACATTATAATTATGTAGGTGATTCAATATTAGGCTACAAA
>CALXJO010000010.1 GCA_944388645.1 uncultured Clostridia bacterium | reverse complement strand
CTACTACAAGTATATTCGAAATTTACAGTTGGTGCATAAGCACTAGGAGCATTAGGAATTCCTGCAAGCATTGTAGCATCATATAAAGTCATATCTTGAGGAGCTTTACCTAAATAGCCTTCACACGCTTCTTTTATACCATAATATCCATCTCCAAAATAAATCGTGTTAATATAAAGTTCTAAAATCTGATCTTTTGAATATTCATTTTCCATTTGAAAACCTAATATAATTTCTGCAACTTTTCTACTTACAACATCAGTATCTTCTATAAAATATAAATTTTTTGCTGTTTGCTGTGTAATTGTGCTACCACCTTCCACAAAATCCCATTGCTTAATATTATTAAAAATAGCACGGCCAATAGCAATTATATCAATTGCTCCATGGTCATAAAATCTGTGGTCTTCAACTGCTACAACAGCATTTTTATAATAATCTGGAAGCTCACTTAAATATACATAGTCTTCATCTTCTTTTAAAGATTCAACTTTGTCAGTTAAACTAATTTCAGAAAGTCTAGTGTCATATAATTTTTTACCATTTACATAACAAACAAAGCCAACTATTAATATTACAATTAAAATTACTAATAATATTCTTCTAAAAATTTTCATATTTCTTCTCATTCCTTTCCCACGGCATAAATCCGGTTGGAAAAGAATTGTGTTTTTGGCTAGGAAAACAAATTTAAAATTTATGAGGCGTACTTTTTGTACGTTGATTAAATTTTAAATGAAGTTTGACAACGCCAAAACACAATTATTTTTCAACCTCTCTTCCTATAATTATTATATCATATAATACGACAAAAAAGTGAATATAAAGTGACACAAAAATAGAAGTTACAATTCACAGCCTTAAAAAAATATTTATACATAGGAAATTTGTATGTTTTTTCGAATTTTATCGCTTCTGGGAAGACGAAAAATTCTCCAAAAACATATAAATTTCCTTATTCAAAGTTTAAGTTGGCTGTGAACAGTAACGTAACAAATAAAAAAATAAAAAATATTTCAAAAATCCTTGCAAATTTTTGTTACTTAATAGATAATATAAGATGAAGAAATACAAAAGGTAAAATGGCAAAGTTACGAAGGAGGAATTTTGATGTACGTATTTAACAAAATAACAGTTACACCTCAATTACCAGAGAGAATAAAAGAACTAACAACAGTTGCAAGTAATTTATGGTGGACCTGGAATACAGACTTTTTAAGACTGTTTAAACAAATTGATGGAGATTTATGGGAAACTGTAGGAAAAAATCCTGCTAAGTTCTTAAAACTTGTATCTCAAGATAGATTAGAGAAAATAACAGAGAATGTAGAGTTTTTAAAAGAATATGATAAAATTGTAGAAAATTTTCATAACTATATGAATAGTAAAAATACATGGTTTAGAAAAAATTATCCAGATAATCAAAATGATTTAATTGCATATTTTTCTGCAGAATATGGACTAGACCAAATATTACCTATATATTCAGGAGGACTTGGTATTTTATCTGGAGATCACTTAAAATCTGCAAGTGATTTAGGGATTCCACTAGTAGCAGTAGGACTTTTATATAAAAAAGGATTTTTCCATCAAAAGATAAATGGATATGGTCAGCAAATAGAAGAATATAGAGAAAATGATGTTGATTCTTTGCCAATATATCCAGTTAAAGATGTTAATGGAAAAGATTTGCTAGTATATGTAAATATGCCTAAAAAGAGGTTATATTTAAAAGTATGGAAGATAGATGTAGGAAGAGTTACATTATATTTAATGGATTCTGATATAGAAGCAAATATTCCAGAATATAGGGGAATAACATCTACTTTATATGGTGGAAACCAAGAAACAAGAATACAGCAAGAGATAGTATTAGGAATGGCTGGAACTAGCCTATTAAAAGTATTAGGTTTAAATCCAACTGTATACCATATGAATGAAGGACATTCTGCATTTTTAATTCTAGAATTAATGAAAAATACAATAAAAGAAAAACAAATAACTTTTGATATGGCAGAAGAGATAGTAGCTGCAAAAACTGTATTTACTACACATACACCAGTACCAGCTGGAAATGATATATTTCCATTATATTTAATAGAACAATATTTTAAAGATTATTGGAATAGATTCTCTATTACAAAAGAGCAGTTCTTTAGATTAGGAATGAAGCCTGATGCAGATATATCTAATACTGGGTTTAACATGGGAATTTTAGCATTAAAATTCTCTGGTAAAAAGAACGGAGTTAGTAAATTACATGGCGCAGTATCAAGAGAACTTTTTGGAGAAGTTTGGCCAAATATTGCAGCAAATGAAGCTCCTATATCATATGTTACAAATGGAATTCATACATGTACATGGCTTGCTCCAAATATGAAGAGATTATATAACAAATATTTAAAACCATATTGGCAAGATGATATAGAAAATGATAATACATGGTTAAGAATTAAAGACATTCCAAATGAAGAATTATGGAATGCTCATAATGAGAGAAAAATTAAATTATTAAATTTAGTTAAGGAAAATGTAGCAACTAGACTAAAAAGAGAAGGTTATCACTATGACGAAATAAACCAAATTATTTCTGGTTTAAATCCAAATGCATTAACAATTGGTTTTTCTAGAAGATTTGCAACATATAAGAGAGCAACATTAATATTTAGAGACTTAGAAAGAATTACAGAAATATTAAGTAATAGTGAAAGACCAGTACAAATAATATTTGCTGGAAAAGCTCATCCATCAGATGGACAAGGAAAAGACTTAATAAAATATATTCACGAAATATCAATGAAACCACAATTTAAAGGAAAAGTATTTTTATTAGAAAATTACAATATTTCACTATCAAAATATTTAATTAGTGGAGTTGATGTATGGCTTAATACTCCAAGAAGACCAATGGAAGCTTCTGGAACAAGTGGACAAAAAGCAGCTGTAAATGGTGTTATAAATTTCAGTGTACTAGATGGATGGTGGGCAGAAGGCTATAACCAGAAAAATGGTTGGACAATTGGAACTAATACAGAGTATTCATCTTATGATGAACAAGATGAAGCAGATAGTGACAGCATATACCATACATTAGAAAACAAAATAATTCCTATGTACTATGATAAAGATGAACGCGGCATTTCTGAAAAGTGGATGGAGATAATGAAAAACTCTATAATCTCTAATTCAGGAAGATATAGTACAACAAGAATGCTTATGGATTATACAAATAAATTTTATATGCCACTTTGTAATTTATACAATACTTATTATAAAGACTTATCAACAGTTGCAGAATTTAATACATGGAAAAATAACTTATATGCAAATTGGGACAACATTGTAATAAAACAAGAAAAAAGTAATTTAGATAATATTACTGTTGATGCAGGAAATAAGATAACAGTAAAATGTAAAGTTTATTTACAAAATATTTCACCAGATAGTATTGAAGCACAAGTTTATTATGGACAAATTACTGATAATGGAATAGTTGATAATATTTCAATTATACCAATGACTATGATTAATGAAGATAAAGAAAAAAGAGAGTATGAATATCAAGCAACAGTAGAACTTACAACAGGTGGAGATTATGGTTATACATTTAGAGTAATGCCAAAAAATGAAATGATATTAGATTCAGCAAACTTAGATTTAGTAAAATGGATTACAAAGTAATTTCAATTCATAAATATATTGATAAAGACAATTTATATATTTTTTCGAATTTTATCGCTTCTGGGAAGACGAAAAATTCTCCAAAAATATATAAATTGTCAATAAAAACTATTAAAGACTAAGATTTTTATAGTTACTATAAAAATCTTAGTCTTTTAAAGTTGAATATTTGTTTTAAGAAAACTTATATATTTTAAAAATTTTGAGGTTTCGCGCAGTCTTGGAGCGTAAGCGACAGCAAGAAACCGATAAAATTTGAAAAAATATATAAGTTTTCTTTTTAATTATAAGTCAGTAAACTATAATCTTTAATTTTTTAAATTATAGGTATTAAACTATCAATTGGACTATAGTTGTCTGTTAAAATAATTGTAGAATCGTCTAAATTTAAATCTACTGTATTATCTAATTGTAAAGTATCATCTGTTGCAACTACCATTAAATTTTGAACTGTATATATATCATTTGTAAAATGACAAGGAACAATATATACATTATTAAATACTGTTTTCAAAGTTGCAACTTCTGCTTTTAAAAATTTAGAGTTATCACCATCTAAAGAAGATATAATATTACTTAAGTACACTCCACCTTCATTTAAAGAATCTTTAACTCTTTGAACTGCTTCTACTGTTGTTAAGGTTTCAGCAGGGGTATCTCCAGCAAAAGCATCATTTAAAATAGCATCATATTTTTTTGTATTACTATTTAAATAACTTCTTCCATCTGCAGTAATTAAGTTTAATCTATGGTTATTATATAAATCATAATCTTCATATAAATCATCTAAAAAGAAATATTCTTTTGCAATTTCTGTTATTCTATCATCAACTTCAACAACATCCATATTTTTGTCTTCATAATGACTTATATAATATTTAGGGTATGAATAACCAGCTCCACCAATCATTAAAGTATCTTTTATTTCTATGTTACTATCAAACATTAAATCATAAAATTTTGTATATTCAAAAACTAATTCATTACGCAAATCTTCATCTAAAAAAGTTGCAGATTCATTTCCTTTATCTATTAATAAAAAGCGTACTTTCTCTCCGGCCAACTCTCCATTTTGTATATTAACTCTTCCATATTCTGTATCGAAATCAGCAACAGCTGTAGAATTTTCATCTAAAACTAATTGCTTATTTATATTGTTTGAGTAGATTAAATAGCCAAATAAACCAATATTTATAACAATCAATATTATTGCAAAAATTAGAGATTCTTTATCTTTAAAATCTACATATATCATAATTAAGAATATACAAATAGATAAAATATATAATATCTCTATACTTCCCAATAATGGAATTAAAACAAATCCTCCTAGAAATGTTCCAACAATGCTTCCTAATGTATTTACTGAATATAATATACCAGAAGTTTTTCCAACTTTAGATAGATCGTTCATTCTTATTTTGATTACAATTGGAGATAAGAAACCGATTAACATTGATGGTATAAAGAATAATAGAATTGTTGAAATAATTGCTCCAACCCTTATATCTGAAAGCCAATCAGCTATATTAGTTAGTACAAATTTTTGAATTAAAGCAATAGCTAAAATAAAAATTCCAGTAGCTCCTAGGATTAATTGAATATTCTTTTTGCTTGCATTTTTATCTGCAATAAATCCGCCTATATAATTACCAACACTACTACTTAAAAGAATAATACCAATAACACTTGTCCAAACCAAATTACTGGTACCAAAATATGGAGCAAGAACTCTAGAACATACTAATTCTAATATCATATAAATTGCTCCAAGTAAAAATATAATTATTTCGTACTTATATTTTTTCATAAACTCCTCCTTACTCAATAAATATTATATTATAAAATATTTATATGTCAAATAAAAAATTTTAATAATAACTCTGCTAATTCTTGAAAATACTTGAAAAATAGGTAAAAAGTGTATATAATATTTACAGCAAAAAAATAAAAAGGAAAGGAAAGAAGAATATGGCAGACATAAATGAATTAATACAAGTTCGTAGGGAGAAGATGCAGAAGCTAATAGATAATGGGGTACATGTACATCCTGAAAGATATGAAAGAACACATAGCATTAAAGAAGCAAGAGGCTTAGAAGATGGTACAAAAAATGTTTCTATAGCAGGAAGAGTAATGTCTAAAAGAAAATTAGGAAAAATTAGCTTCTTAGACTTACAAGATTTAGAAGGACATCTTCAATTATGCATAAAAAGAGATGATTTAGGAGAAGAAAATTATAAATTCTTACATGAAACAGTAGATATAGGAGATTTTATAGGAGTAAAAGGAGATATTTTTACAACTCAAGCAGGAGAGAAGAGCTTGCAAGTATATGAATATATATTTTTAGGAAAAGCGCTTCGTCCACTTCCAGAAAAATTCCATGGATTAACAGATATAGAAGCTGTATATAGAGAAAGACACTTAGATTTAATAATGAATGAAGAAACTAGAAAAAGATTTATATTAAGAACAAAATTCATTAAATTAATGAGAGAATTTTTAGATAATCATGGTTTCTTAGAAGTAGACACACCTGCACTTCAAAATTCAGCATCTGGAGCTACTGCAAAGCCTTTTATAACACACCATAATGCATTAGATATGGATGTTTATTTAAGAATATCTCCAGAATTAACATTAAAGAAGTTAATAGTTGGTGGTTTTACAAATGTATATGAGATTGCAAGAGACTTTAGAAATGAAGGAATGGATGCAAACCACTTACAAGACTTTACTATGGTAGAAGGCTATAGTGCTTATTGGTGCTACAAAGATAACATGAAATTTATAAGAGAAATGGTAATTTACATATTAGATAAACTATTTGATGGAAACTTAAACATTCAAATTGGAGACCAATTAATAGATTTTGGTGGAGAATGGGAAGCTGTATCATTTAGAGATTTATTGTTAAAAGATTGTGGAATAGACATTGACAAATTTGAGACAGCAGAAAGTTTACTTGCAGAAATAAAGAATAAAGGAATTAAGTTGGAAGCAGATAACTTAGAAAATTTAGGAAGAGGAAACCTAATAGATGCACTTTACAAAAAAGTAAGTAGACCTAAAATAATAAATCCTACTTATTTAATCAAACATCCAATTGACCTATCTCCACTTGCTAGAAGTAATGACGAAAATCCAGCAGTTACAGATAGATTCCAATTAGTAGTAAATGGACAAGAGATAATAAATGGATACTCAGAGCTTGTAGATTGTGATGAACAAGAAAGAAGATTAATAGAGCAAAGCAAATTAAAAGCAAATGGTGATGAAGAAGCCATGAGTATAGATAATGAATACATAAGAGCAATGCAATATGGAATGCCACCAATTTCTGGTTGGGGATTAGGAATAGATAGATTTTTACAATTCTTAACAAATAGTGATAATATAAGAGATGTAGTATTATATCCATTAATGAGACCAAGAGGAACAGAAGAAGAGTAATCTTATTTTGAAAATTTCGCCCAAGAGGGACGCCCCTTTTTGGGCGAAATTTTGTTCTTATTACAAAATAAAATTTACATAATTTGACTTAGTTAAATAATCATGTTAAAATATAAGTATAACCGTTTTACACACATGAGTGCTCCCTTGTAAGGGAGTAAGAGGAGGTACAAGATGCTTATCGGAATCCTTTCGTTCTATGCAGGTCGGGCCTTCCTGACTTTGCCACTGTTCATTGCTTTTGTAATGAACACAAGTCCTGTCCGAGCAATCCTTGCGGTTGTGATGTTCTGTGGCGTGGCACTGATGTTCATGCACCAGACTCGCACTATCGGAACCATCATCTTGGTTGCAAGCATCATTACGTATGCGGCAACTGTCACGTTGCTCCCGTACTATGAGGTGCTGGCAACCGTATCGGCAATTGCTTTGGCGGTGGCAATTCTTGTCATCGTTAAGCGGTGGACAATCCCTGCAATCAGGAGGGCACACCTTCCTGCGATTGCTAAAGTTCTCCTCTACCTGGTGTAAAAACCAGGTTACAAACTGCACATCCCGAGACCACAATTGTGGCTTCGTGGGTGTGCTTTCATTTCGCCCAATAGGGACGCCCTTTTTTGGGCGAAAAATTTAGCTAAAAGCTTGTGTTTTTAGGCTTTTTGTTATAAAATATTGTAAAATTGTTTATTAGAAGTAGGTAGATAAGATTTGAATAAAAAATGGCAATTAAATGAAGTAAATGATGAACTCGCAGATAAAATTGCAAATGAATTTAATATAAGTAAAATAGTAGCAAGTATAATAGCAAATAAAGGATTAAAAGATAATAATGAAATAGAAGTATTTTTACATCCAAGAAGAGGAGATTTTCATGATCCATTTTTAATGCCTGATATGGATAAGGCGGTAGCAAGAATTATACAAGCAATTGATAATAAAGAAAAAGTGGCAATATATGGAGATTATGATGTAGACGGAATAACAAGCAGTACAGTTTTACATAGATTTTTAGAAGAAAGAGGATTACATACAGATATATACATTCCAAACAGATTAAATGAAGGCTATGGTTTAAATAAAAAAGAGATTGAAGCCATTGCAGAAACAAAGCATACATTAATTATCACAGTTGATTGTGGAATAACAGGTTATGATGAGATAGAATATGCAAAAACATTTGGCATAGATACAGTGGTAACAGACCACCACGAACCACCAGAAAAATTACCTGACGCAATTGCAGTTGTGGATTGCAAAAGGAAAGATAATAAATATCCATTTAATGGCCTAGCAGGAGTTGGAGTAGCTTTTAAATTAACACAGGCTTTAGCTATTAAATTAAATCTTCCAGAAGAGAGCTACTTAAAATATTTAGATATAGTATGTGTTGGAACAATATCAGACATAGTTCCATTAGTAGATGAAAATAGAACTATATCAAAATTAGGATTAAGATTAGTAAAACAAACAAGAAATATAGGACTTAAAGTTTTATTAGAAAGTATAGGATATAAGAAAATAGATTCTAATACAATTTCATTCGGTATTGCTCCAAGAATTAATGCATGTGGAAGAATGGGGCATGAAAAAGAAGCTTTAAAATTATTTTTAACTAATAATATTGAAGAAGCAAAACAAATAACACAAAAACTAAATGAATATAATCTTCAAAGGCAAGAAATAGAAAAAAGAATTTTTGATGAAGCTCAAGAATTAATGCAAAATCCAGAAGAACAGAAATTGCCTTGCATAGTTCTAAGAAAAGAAAATTGGCATCATGGAGTAATTGGAATTGTATCTTCAAAAATTACAGACATGTATTTTAAACCAAGTATATTAATGTGTATTGAAGATAAAGAAGCAAAAGGCTCAGGTAGAAGTATACCAGGTTTTGATATACATGAAGCTTTAGAAAATTGTAAAGAAAATATCAAACAATTTGGCGGACATAGTATGGCTATTGGAATCACAATAGATAATGATAAATTTGACGATTTTAAAAAACAAATTGAAGAATATGCAGAAAGTAAACAAATATCAGAGATAGTTCCAGTATTAAACATTGATGAAAAAGTACAATTAAAAAATATAAATTTATCAGATATAAAAGATTTAGAACTACTTGAGCCATTTGGAGAAGCAAATAAACCTCCAATATTCCAAATAAATAATTTAAAAATAGAATCCATAAGAACTTTAACACAAGGAAAACATTTAAAATTAGATGTAAAAGAAGAAAATACAAGATTCTCAGCAATTGGCTTTAATTTAGGAAATTTAGCAAATGATTATAAAATTGGAGACAAAGTAAATATAGCAGGATTTTTAGAAATTAATTCCTTTAATGGAATGGACAGCATACAAATTAATATAAAGGATATAATGAAATCAATTTCATAACCTTTAGTAAGGATTTAAAACAAAAGTCAGAGAACGAAGAAGGAAATATTTTTACATTTGTCGTTATTGCTCTGAAAGAATTAAATATTAAGGTGGGATGAAGTATGTCAGAAATTAAACCAGTAGAAATTGAAGATGTAATTAGTAAAATTAAAGAACACAGAAAAAAGATTAATACTAAATTAATAATGAAAGCATATGATTATGCAAATTCAAAACATAAAGACCAAACAAGACAATCAGGTGAAAAATATATAGTTCACCCTTTACATGTTGCATATACATTAGCTGAACTTGGTTTAGATGATAGTACTATTTGTGCTGCACTATTACATGATGTAGTAGAAGATACAGATGCTACTGATAATGACATAGAGAAAGAATTTGGCAAAGAAATTGCAGAAATGGTTGATGGAGTAACAAAACTTGGAAAAATAAACTATACAAGTGAGCAAGAACAACAAGTAGAAAATTACAGAAAGCTATTTTTAGCAATGGGAAAAGATATAAGAGTTATTCTTATAAAACTTGCAGATAGACTTCATAATATGAGAACTCTAAAATATCTAAATAGAGAAAAACAAATAAGAATTTCAAGAGAAACGATGGACCTTTATGCGCCACTTGCTAACAGACTAGGTATTTATTCTTTAAAATGGGAGCTAGAAGATTTATCTTTTAAATATCTATATCCAGAAGAATATAGAGAATTAGTTGAAGGAATAGATAAAAAGAGAGAAGAAAGACTAAAATTTATTGACCAAATAATGGAAGAAATTAGAGTCCAACTAAAAAAACAAAGAATAGATGCGGAGATTACAGGAAGAGCTAAACATTTATATAGCATATATAGAAAGATGCAAAGAGATAATAAAACATTAGACCAAATTTACGACTTATTTGCATTAAGAATTATAGTAAATTCTATAAAAGATTGTTATGCAGCATTGGGTGTAGTTCACGAATTATATAATCCAATGCCAGGAAGATTTAAAGATTATATATCAGTACCAAAACCAAATATGTACCAATCACTTCATACAACATTAATTGGACCAAAAGGAACACCTTTTGAAGTTCAAATTCGTACATGGGACATGCATAGAATAGCAGAATATGGTATAGCTGCACACTGGGCTTATAAAGAAGCAAGCTTTATGAGGGGAAAGAAACAAAGTGTAACAGTTACAGAAGATAAGTTATCTTGGCTTAGAGAAACTTTAGAATGGCAAAAAGATATGCAAGATCCCCAAGAATTTTTAAATACTCTAAAAACAGAATTATTTGAAGATGAAGTATATGTATTTACACCTAAGGGTAAAATACAGGTATTACCAAATGGTGCAACTCCAATAGATTTTGCATATAGTATTCATGAAGAAATAGGAAATCATATGATAGGATGTAAAATAAACAGTAAGATGATGCCTATTGTTACTAAACTAAAAAATGGAGATATTGTAGAAATATTAACATCTGATAAATCTAAAGGACCTAGTAGAGACTGGCTTAAGTTTATAAAAAGTAGTACAGCAAAAACTAGAATACAACAATGGTTTAAGAAAACTGAAAGAGTTCAGAATATAGCAAGAGGAAAAGAAATTCTTGAAAAAGAAGTAAAGAAAATAGGAATGAATTATTCTGACTTGTTTAAACAAGAATTTATAGATGTAGCCATTGATAGATATAAATTTAATAGTGTAGATGATATGTATGCAAGTGTAGGCTTTGGAACAATTACTCCTAACAAGATTGTATCAAGAGTCTTAGAAGAGTATAGAAAGGTAAATAAAGAAGCCAATATAGAAGAAAAAATAGAAGAGCTTTCTAAAGAAAAGCATCAAAGTAAACCATCTACAAGTGGAGTAATAGTAAAAGGAATAGATAATTGTTTAGTAAAACTTTCTAAATGTTGTAACCCAGTTCCAGGAGACGAGATTGTTGGATATATTACAAAAGGTAGAGGAGTATCTGTTCATAGAAAAGATTGTAAAAATGTTAAAGATTTATTATCACAAGAAAATAGAATGATAGATGTTTCTTGGTATACAGATAAACCTTCAACATATAATGTAGATATTTCAATATTTTCAAATGATAGAGATGGGCTATTAGCAGATATCATTGCAACAATGCAAAATCAAAAAATGCCACTTATATCAGTTACTTCAAAAGTTACAAAAGAAAGAATTGTAATTACAGAATTAACAATAGAAGTAAGTAATATTACACAATTGAACAATGCGATAAAAGCACTAAGAAAAGTAGATAGTGTTTATGAGGTAAAGAGAAACAAATAACAAAGAAATAGAGGTAGTACAAATGATTTTAAAAAGATTAAAAGTAGAAACAACTTTAGGAGATCCTACTAATTGCTATATAGTAGAAGATGAAGAAACAAAAGAGGCAATTTGCATAGACCCAGGTGGAGAAGCAGATAAAATTATAGAAATGCTAAATATACTAAATGCAAATCTAAAATATATTTATTTAACACATTGCCATGCAGACCACATTGGAGCAGTGTTAGAGCTAAAAAATAGAAAAGGTGGAAAAATACTGATTCATAGATATGATGCTGAAGGACTAAATGATGAATCTATTAATTTGAGTTCATGTATAGATATGGGAGATATAGAACTTGAAGCGGATTCTAGAATAGATGATGGAGATTTAATTCATGTAGGAGAGTTAGAATTTAAAGTCATTCATACACCAGGACATACTAAAGGTGGATCATCATTATACTGTGAAAAAGAAGGATTACTATTTTCTGGTGATACATTATTTAGAGGAACATGGGGAAGAACTGATTTACCAACAGGCTCTATAGATGATATTATGAGCTCAATTATTAAAAAATTATTAGTATTACCAGATGACACAATAGTATATCCAGGACATGGAAAATCAACATTAATAAAAGAAGAAAAACCAATTTATTTAGAGTTGAGACCAAGAGAAGACTAAGATTGATTGAAAAATAATTGCTTTTTGGCGTTGTTAAACTACGCTACGAAAATCCTCAACGTGCAACAAGCACGCCTCAGATTTTCTTGCTTGTTTGCCTAGCCAAAAGCACAATTCTTTTCCAATCAGATTTGTGCCAAAGAAAGGAGAGAAGAATATGGCAAAAGTAGAACCAAGAACATTACCAGGTTTTATGGAATTGCTTCCAAATGAACAAATATTGTTTGACCAAATTAAACAAACAATTGAAGATTCTTATAAAACCTTTGGATTTTTACCAATAGATACACCAATTATAGAATTATCTGAAGTATTACTTGCAAAAGCAGGTGGGGAAACAGAAAAACAAATATATAGATTTGAAAGAGGAGATACAGATTTATCATTAAGATTTGATTTAACGGTTCCTCTTGCAAAATATGTAGCAAAAAACTATGGAAATTTATCATTCCCATTTAGAAGATATCAAATAGGAAAAGTATATAGAGGAGAAAAAGCTCAAAAAGGAAGATATAGAGAGTTTTATCAATGTGATATAGACATAATAGGAGACGAAACACTAGACATTATAAATGATGCAGAACTTCCATCAATTATTTATTTCACATTTAAAAAATTAGGATTTGATGATTTCACGATTAAAATAAATAATAGAAAAATATTAAATGGATTATATGAAAGTATAGGACAAAAAGATAATTCTGTTGAAATAATGAGAATAATAGATAAAATAGACAAGATTGGTGTACAAGCTGTGGAAGAAGAGCTTAAAAAGTTAGGAATTTCAGAAGATGTAATAGATAAAATTATAAGCTTTATAAAAATAGACGGAAGTTCAGATGAAAAGATAGACAAGCTAGAAGCTTTAAAAATTGAAAATGAAGTTTATAGGCAAGGAGTTAGGGAGTTAAAAGATGTAGTTAAATATGTAAGAATGTTTGGCATTCCAGAAAACAACTTTACAGTAGATTTAACAATTGCAAGAGGACTAGATTATTATACAGGAACAGTATATGAAACATTTTTAAATGACTACAGAGAGCTAGGAAGTGTATGTTCTGGAGGAAGATATGAAAACCTAGCAGAAAATTACACAGACAAAAAACTACCAGGAGTAGGTGTTTCAATAGGACTTACAAGATTATTCTATAAATTAAATGAATTAAATATAATAAAAGCAGACAAAAAATCTATATCTGATATTTTAATAATACCAATGACGGAAAACTTACAAGTTCCAATAAAACTTGCAACAGAATTAAGAAAATTAAAAGTAAATACAGAAATTTATTTAAATAATAAGAAAATAAAAGCAAAAATGAAATATGCAAATAAATTAGAAATTCCATATGTTATTGTAATAGGAGATGACGAAATATCTTCTGGAAAAATAAAAGTAAAAAATATGGAAACTGGAGAAGAAGTACAGTGTGATATAGATGCAAGTAAAATAAAAGAACTGATATAAATTTCGCCCATTAGGAATAATTCTTTTGGAGTTAAAAATGTTGATATATTTTTTCAAATTTTGTCGTCGGCTTGGGTCGCTCCTTACGTCGCTCCAAAACTTACGCGCCTCCTCGAAATTTTCAAAATATATCAACGTTTTTATTGTTGTAATATCTTGTGCAAAAAAGAACTGTCCCTAATGGGCGAAATTTTATTCTTTTAAGACTTCATCTAATACCTTTGCAAGATACTTCATACTTGCCATTGATTGTTCTAAAGTGTTTCCTGTTGCTCCAACTTCTATTATACAAGCTGCTTTTCCTAAATGTTGATTATATCTACTATTACTCATAAGAATTGGTCTAAATAAACCTGGATATAATTCATTTGCTTTTTGTTGTACTTTTACAGCAAATTGTAAGTTTTGTTGCCAATTAGGATGTTCTAGTCCGCCACCCTCGGTACCTATAACAAACATTAATTGAGAAACAACTTCATCTCCAATTTTTACAGATGGGGCATAGGTGGTATCTGCAATTGCGTCTCTATGTAAATCTATAATTATATCAGTTCCGGGATGTGATATAAGTAAGTTTTCTACAGTTGCCATAGATCTTCCATAAGAACCTGAGTATGCAGGGTAATCATGGTAAGTTTTATCATGAATTACGTTATAGCCATAAGAAATTAGTTGTTCTGATAGAGAATCACCAACTCTAGCAACTGAATAATTTAAATCTATTGTTCTAAAAGTTCCACTTGCTTCGTATTGATAATTTTCTGTTGGAGTGTAACTTTCACATGTATGAGTGTGGAAAATCATTATATCTTTTTTATTTATATCTAAACTTTGAACATTTAACATTTCATCTGTTATTTCATAATCTGTACCATTTTTTATTTCAACACCTTGATAATCATTTGTATATTTATTTGGGACAATTGAATCTAATACTTCTGTTGTAACATTTGTATCTGCATGTTCAATATTTTGGTTTTCTTCATCTGTTTGTGAGACTATTACGTTTTCTGTTTCCTCTAAAGTAGTGTTGGAATCTTCCTTTAAGTTTAATGATTCTAATACTGGAAGCTGAGAGGCTATTACAAGCCTAGATGGAGATATAGAATTATTACTAGATTCTTCATTATTTAATATAGTTTGATTATTAAATTCTTTAATTCCTGGAATAGTTTGATTTAATATTCTTTCAAAAAAGTTATAAATGTTAGGAGAGGTAGCTAAATTTTCTGGTAAATTAGCTACCTCTGTGTTAGAACCGCAAATTGGTTTGCGTGTTTGATTGGGTATTTACTGCTTCAGTAGATGTTGATTTAGAAAAATTACTAAAGAAGCGAAAACCAAAAAAAATTAATACAGAAGCTAATATAATAATAATTAAATATTTTATTATACTTCTAATATTAACAACAGTTACATTAAACATAATTTTTCTCCTTTGTCCATATATTAAAATATATGCAAGAGGGAAAAAAATATGAATGAAAAATATAAAATGCCTTGAAACAAAAATTTTTTTAATATATTATAGATATGAAAGATATAATAAAACAAAGGAGTGAAAAATATGCTTGGTTTAAAATTAGATTTAGGAAACACAGGAATTGACGAAAAAGAAATACAAAAGTACGCAAAGAAAGTATCAGATATTCATGGAAAATTACATGAGAAAAAAGATGATGAAAATGAGTTTTTAGGATGGCTTGAATTACCAACTAAATACAATAAACGTGAGTTTAAGAAAATTAAAGAATGTGCTAAAAAAATACAAAGTGATTCAGATGTATTAGTAGTAATAGGTATAGGAGGTTCTTATTTAGGAGCAAGAGCTGTTATAGAATCTCTAACAAATACTTTTTATAATTTACAAGATAAAGAGATGAGAAAAACACCTCAAATAATATATGTAGGAAATAATTTAAGTCCAAATTATATGAATGATGTAATAGATTTAGTAAGCTCAAGAGACTTTTCAATAAATGTTATATCTAAATCAGGAACTACAACAGAACCTGCAATTGCATTTAGAATATTTAGAGAATTAATTGAGGCAAAATATGGACTAGAAGAAGCAAGAAAGAGAATATATGTTACAACAGATAAGAAAAAAGGAGCATTAAAAACCTTAGCACAAAAGGAAAAATATGAAACATTTGTAATACCAGATAATGTAGGTGGTAGATACTCTGTACTAACAGCAGTCGGACTATTACCAATAGCAGTTGCTGGAATAGATATAGACAAATTAATGAAAGGTGCAAGACTTGCACAAGACAAATATTGCGACCCAGAATTAAAATATAATGAATGTTACCAATATGCAGTTGTAAGAAATATTTTATATAAAAACGATAAAAATATAGAGATATTGGTAAACTATGAGCCTAAAATGCATTACATGACAGAGTGGTGGAAACAATTATTTGGAGAAAGTGAAGGAAAAAAAGAAAAAGGCATATATCCATCAGGAGCAGACTTTACAACAGACCTTCATTCACTAGGCCAATATATACAAGAAGGCAGAAGAAATCTATTTGAAACAGTAATTAGAATAGAGAAACCAGAAACAAATATTTCAATAAACATAGATGAAGATGATTTAGATGGATTAAATTATCTAGTAGGAAAATCGTTAGACTTTGTAAATAAAAAAGCAATGGAAGGAACAATCCAGGCACATAAAGATGGTGATGTTCCAAACATACTTATTACAATGGATGAATTAACGCCAGAAACATTAGGACAATTAATCTACTTCTTTGAACTTGCATGTGCAATGTCTGGTTCAATCTTAGGTGTAAATCCATTTGACCAACCTGGAGTAGAAAAATATAAAAAGAACATGTTCAAATTACTTGGCAAACCAACAAAGACGGAAAAAAGTACTACTAAAAAATAAAATTTTTGTATTGACATAATTAAATAAAAGTTGTAATATAATAATATGTAAATACAAAGCAATGAGACAAAGTAAAATAAAGGTT
>CALXJO010000009.1 GCA_944388645.1 uncultured Clostridia bacterium | reverse complement strand
TTGGATAAAGTCTGAAAGTGATAAAAATAGTTTTAGAGTTCCAGAAAATCTTGGGTTTAATGTTATTTCTCTAAAAGATAATGATGATGTGGATTCAAAAATAGATGAATTAATAGCAAACAACTGTAATACAATTATATTATCAAATGAAGTAGCTGGTTTTTCACAAAAAATAAATAATGAATACATTAAAATGAAAAACATAGATATTATCATAAGTAGAGATAAATATTATAAACTATAATGGAGGATTTTCTTGGAGAAGATTTTATTTATTTGTATAGGCAATAGTAAAATTGTTGGAGATAGTTTAGGACCACTTGTTGGTTCTATTATATTAAAAAACAAAAATCAGATGGAAAAGAACACAAAAATAGAAGTACTTGGAACAATAACAAGTCCGCTTGTGTATAGTAAAATAGAAACAGCAATAGAGCAAATAAACAAAAATGAATACAGCAAAATTATAATAATAGACTCTGCATTGGGAAATAAAAACAATATAGGAGAAGTTAGCATTAACACTTCTAATATAAATGTTGGAAAAAGCATAAATAAAGGCAGGTTAATAACTGGTGATATAATTATAAAGGGCATAGTAGCCCAAAACTATCATAATGTAGAAAAAAATAAAGAAGCATTAAATAAAGTAACATTAGAAGAAATAGAAAGTATCAGTAAAAAAGTATTAAAAATAATTTATTCTATAATTCCTAAAAAAAGTATAAAAACATTTTAATTGGAAATAATTTCTATATAAATAAGATATTTATATAGGAGGAAACCATGGATAAAGAGAATATAAAGAATATAATTATTTTGAAAAATTTACCATCTAATTTAATAGATGAAGCTATAATGGTTATTAAAGATAAAAAGAAAACAAAAGACTTTAATTATTCTGATTTGGCAACTGAGCAAGAAGAATATAATGAAAAGCATAAAGTTATACAAGGATACATGAATGAAGAAGATTTAAAGAAAATAGAAAAAATAAAAAAAGAAAATAGAAAATATGTAATAAAAGAAGCTGAAATGGTAGTTACAAATTATATAAATAAAATGGACAATAGTTTAAACGAAAAAAAGGCAAAAAAAATAGAAGGAAGATATAAAAGACTAAGAATACTTAATATTTTCTTAGGACTTACAACTATTGTTAGTATATCGTTTGCTATAATATTTTAATAACATGAATAAAACCTCTTTCTTTGGAATATAAATTTATAAAACAAAGGAAGAGGTGTTTTTATGGAAAGAACAATGACTCCAGAGGAAAGAATAAAACGAGCAGAAGAAATCTATAATAGAAGAAATTATTATAGAAATAACTACCAAGCTCGTAGAGTAAAAGAAGAAAAAATAGACTCTGAAGCAGGTAAAAGAAAACTAATAAAGAAAATGGTACTACAAATGATTGTATGTACTATTATATATGCTATTATCTTTACCATAAGTAATTCAGAACAGATTTTTTCTAGGGACATAATAAATAAAGCTAAAGAAATATTATCTTATGATATAAGTTTTGATAGTTTAAGAAATATTGCAAACAGTTACTTTAATAGTCTTAAAGTAAACCCAGACGAAAATAATGAACAAGTAAATGAAGAAATTAATAATACTGAAAATAATAATATACAAGAAGTAATAAATAGCGAAGTAATAAATGAAACACAAGAAGGAATAGGAGGAACTGATGAGCCAGAACAAACTGCAGAAGAAAAGACACAGGAGCAATTAGATATTGAATACATAAAACAAAATATAAATATAATATGGCCATTAACAGGAGTTATAACATCTGGTTTTGGAACAAGAACACCAACAGACATTGTTTCTGCCAATCATTATGGAATAGATATAGCAGGAAATATTGGAGACACAATAATTGCAGCAGTAGATGGAACTGTAACTCTTGCCTCAGGTCAAGGAGATTATGGAAATCATTTAAAAATAGAAAATGGAGAAATTGCAACATTATATGCTCATTGTAATAAATTATATGTAGAAGAAGGTGCTACAGTAAAACAAGGAGATAAAATAGCCGAAGTTGGAGAAACTGGAAGAGCAACTGGTCCACATTTACATTTTGAAATAAGAAGACAAGACAGATTTGTAAATCCAGAAGAAATATTATCATAAGAGAGGAAAAGAAATATGACTATAAAAATTGATTTAAAAATATTTCTGTTTTTGGCTATATTTATTATCACAAGACAAATAGAAATATATGCATTATTAATGATATTTGCTTTAATTCATGAACTTGGACATTTTTTCATGGGATTATTTTTAGGATTTAAACCAGAGGCTTTATCAATTATTCCAACAGGATTTTCAATTTCATTTAAAGCAGAATGCATAAACTACAATGTAAAAATAAAACAAGGAAATTTACTTGCAATAAAACAAATTTTAATTGCCTTAGCAGGGCCACTTACAAACATAATACTTATAATAATCTTATTCATATATAACATGATAACCCAAAACCAAACACTACTAAATATTCCTTTAGACTTAATGATATATGCAAATATTTTAATATTCATATTTAACATGATTCCAATCTATCCATTGGATGGAGGAAGAATTTTAAAAAATATTACATACATATTTTTAGGCTTAAAAAGCTCATATATAATTACAAATAAAATATCAAATATAATTATTATAATATTAACAGCTTTAGCAAGCATTTTTGTACTAATGTATAAAAATATTGCAATTATACTTATTATAATATATTTGTGGATAATTATAATTAGAGAAAACAGAAGATTTAATAGTAAAATTAAAATAATTAATTTAATATCTCAGAAAAATATTGAAAAAAACGTAAATTCATAGTAAGATAATAGTAGATTGGAGACTACTATAAATGAAAACTGAGGAAATAATATATAATTACGTAAGTAAAGTAACAAATAAATTATTAGAAAATGTAATAAAGCCAGATGAGAAATATGAAGATGTAAAACAAATAGACTTTGAAGAGCTAAAAAGATTAATAGAAAAATATGATTTGCAAGGAATAATATTAGATATTGATGGCACATTAAGACAAAACATGGAAAAAATTGATTATAGAAATATTAGATGGATGCTTAAACTTAAAGAACTTTTAAAAGTTTGTATGGTCTCTAATGGCAAGGACGAAAGAGTAGAAAAACTAGCTCAAAGAATGAATATTACATATATTCCACTTGCATTTAAACCTCTAAAAAGAGGATTTATAGAGGCTACAAACGACATGGGAGTTGACCCATCTAAAGTTCTAGTTGTTGGTAATGAATATTTAGCAGATATTTTTGGAGGAAAAAGAATGGGGATGAAAACTGCTATTATAAAAGACCGTACCCAAGAAAGAGAAGAAAGATAAAATTTTGCTTGCAAATACTAATTTTTTGTGATAAAATATGCAGGTAGTAAAAAATACTACCTTTTAGTTTGCTTTATAAAGTAATCTAAAATCCTTACTTACATATACATGTAGGTTATATATCCAAAGGGAGGTGAAAATAATGAATAAATACGAAAGTATGATCATTATTAATCCAGCTGTTGATGAGGAGAAAGTTAATGAACTTTCAACTAGATTTACAGATATGATTAATAAAGATGGAAATGTAGAAAAAGTTGACAATCTTGGAAAAAGAAAGTTAGCTTATCCTGTAAAGAAAAATGAAGATGGAATTTATGTAGTATTTTACTTTACAGCAAATCCAAGTCTAATAGCAGAATTAGAAAGAATTTACAGAATTACTGATGATGTTATTAAATTTATGACAATCAGAGTAGAAGAATAAAAAAGAAAAAATGGAGGTCATATATGAACAAAGTAATATTAATGGGAAGATTAACAAGGGATCCAGAAGTAAGATATACACAAACAACTAACACATTAGTAGCTTCTTTTTCTCTAGCAGTAAATAGAAGATTTGTAAGACAAGGAGAAGAAAGACAAGCAGATTTTATAAACATAGTTGCTTGGAATAAAACTGGAGAGTTCGTAAGTAAATATTTTAAAAAAGGTCAACAAGTAGCAGTAGTTGGAAGACTACAAACAAGAACTTGGGATGACGACAAAGGTCAGAAACATTATATAACAGAAGTAATTGCAGAAGAAACATATTTTGCAGATAGCAAAAAAGATGGAAATGCTCCTTCAGGAGATTTCGATTCAAGCTTTGGAACAGATTCTACAATGCCTACAGGAAATGATTCTGAATTTGAAGTATCATCTGGAGATGACCTACCATTTTAAGTAAAATAAAAAAATAGGGAGGTAAAAATAAATGGCAGATAAGAGACAAAATAGAAGAAATAACAATGATGAAGATTATAATCCAAAATTTAGAAAAATGAGAAAAAAAGTTTGTCCTTTATGCGCAAATAAAGATTTAGTTTTAGATTATAAAAATGCTGATCAATTAAAAAAATTCATTAATGATAAGGGTAAAATATTACCAAGAAGAGCTACAGGAGCATGTAACAAACATCAAAGAGATATAACACTTGCTGTTAAAAGAGCAAGACAAATTGCTATATTACCATATGCTCAAGAATAATTTTGCTATTTTAATTACAAAAAAAGTAATAGTTTTGTAACATAAATGAAATATAAATATATTGACTATATAAAAAAAGAATAGTAAAATAAAAACTGTAAATAATATTAGTGATAGAATCAAGAGAAAAGGAGAAAGAAAATATGAAAAATAAGTCAATGATGGTAATTATTGGAATAATTCTAGCTCTTATAATAATACTATGCTCAGATACAGTATTTGCGAATGCAATTATAATAGGAGGAAACACTACTTCTAATACAACTACTGGAAATGTTACTGCAAATACTACAGCAAATGTACAAAATACAGTAGCTAATACAACAACTAATATTTCTGTTCCATCAACAACAACTAATCGTGTTAATACAACACAAACATTACCACAAACAGGTGTTACAGATGGATATGTTGTTGCAATATTAGTAATAGTATGTGCTATATCAGCAATATATGCATATAGAAAGATTCGTGATTATAATATAAAAGACTAATTAAATAGTTAATATATAAATGCAGATTATATCTACTATAGTAGGTGTAATCTGCGCTTTTTCATTCTTTTGCAATAGCTCTTACTATTATTCTAGTTCCCTTAATACTATTACATGTCATAAGAGTTAGCCATTTTTCGCCATTTGTTTCTTGGGTTGTACAAGAAAAATCATTATTTTCAATTTCAAATTTTTCAGTCACATAATAATTAACCATCTGACCATTTAAATCAAAAATTGAAATTTCATCATCTTTTTCCAAATTTGTAATTTTAGCAAAAAAAGTATTATCAATATAATTATGACCTGCAATACATAAATTCCCAACTTCATTTGGCATAGGACCTGCAAATCTACAGGGGGCAACTGTAAGAAGTTCATCAGAAGTTGATGATAAAATGGGGTAATCAATTTTTATTTTATCTATCTTAATAACACCTATTACAAAAGGATCTGCTTCACCTGTATCTTCTACAGTATTAGACTGATTTAAATTAGTAGTATAATCAGTAGAGTTTGAATAAAGAGAACTTAAAGTAAATTGATTAGCCAAACTTTCTGCATGCTTTTCTTTTGTTTTTATATTAATTAAAAATTTAACAAAAAAGTAGGAAAAAACAATAGCACAAGATAAGCACATAAAAAAGATAAATTTATATAAAGTAAATTTTTTACTATTAGTTACAGAAGATACATAATTATCATCAGCAGATTCAATATCTGGTTTTAAAATTTGATTCATTATTTTATCTCCTAAAAATATAATTTAATATAACAAATTACTTTTACTATATTTTTTGCAAAATTATAGTTACTATTCATAGAGATTATTTGAAAATTTATATATTTTTTCAAATTTTAATTCGTCGCTTGTTGTCGCTACGCGGTCTAAGCTACGCGCTCCTCATAAATTTTTAAAATATATAAATTTTCTTAAGCAAAATTAAAAATTGACTGTGAATTGTAACAAAATAATGAAAAATTTTATAAAAATTTAAAAAAAAGATACAATTTATTATTAATATATGATAGAATAAGGACGATTAAAAATTTGTAAATGGAGGAAAACAAAATGTCTGAAGCTAAATATAAGAGAATTTTGTTAAAATTAAGTGGAGAAGCACTTGCAGGAGACAAAAAAACAGGAATTGATGCAGAAGTTATTGGTAACATCTGTGATGCAATTGAAAAGGTAAGAGAACTAGGAGTTGAAATAGCCATAGTTGTTGGAGGAGGAAACTTCTGGAGAGGAAAATACGGACCTCAAATGGAAAGAACCACAGCAGACTATATGGGAATGCTTGCAACAGTTATGAATGGTTTAGCACTTCAAGATGCATTAGAAGCAAGAGGAATGTACACAAGATTACAAACAGCAATTGAAATGAGACAAATTGCAGAGCCATACATCAAAAGAAAAGCAATTAAACATTTAGAAAAAGGAAGAATAGTAATATTTTCATGTGGAACAGGTAACCCATATTTTACAACAGATACAACAGCAGCTTTAAGAGCAGCAGAAATAGAAGCAGATGTAATATTGGTTGCCAAAACAATTGATGCAGTTTATTCTGCAGATCCAAAAATAGACAAAAATGCAGTAAGATATGATAAAATAACTTATTTAGACATATTAAACAAAGATTTAAAAGTTATGGACTCAACTGCAACATCTTTATGTATGGATAATAAAATACCTTTACTTGTATTTGGAATTAACGAACCAGAAAATATTGTAAAAGCAGTTAAAGGCGAAAAAATAGGAACATTAGTAGAAGGATAATATAAAAAGAAAGGAAAAAATTATGGATTTTAATAGTATTGAAGAAAAAATGAAAAAAACAATAAGTGTATTTGAAGAAAACTTATCAGAGGTAAGAGCAGGACGTGCAAACCCAAATATATTAAATAAAATTACAGTAGATTATTATGGAGTACCAACTCCTATAAATCAAATGGCTGGAATATCTGTTCCAGAACCAAGAATGATACTTATTCAACCATGGGATATGAGTATGTTAAAAGAAATTGAAAAAGCTATAAACTTAGCAGAAATAGGAATAAATCCAAATAATGATGGAAAAGTTATAAGATTAGTATTCCCAGAACTAACAGAAGAAAGAAGAAAAGAATTAGTAAAAGATATTAGAAAAACTGCAGAAGAAGCAAAAGTTGCAATTAGAGCTATAAGAAGAGAAGGCTTAGATATTGCAAAAACTGCACAAAAAAATAGTGAAATAACTGAAGACGAATTAGATTCTGCAGAAACAAAAATTCAAAAAATGACAGATAGTAAAATTGCAGAAATAGATAACATATTAGATAATAAAGAAAAAGAGATAATGACTGTATAATAAAGGGGATTTTTAATGGAAGAAGATATAAGTAAAATAATAAATTTAGAGAATTTGCCAGAACATATTGCCATAATTATGGATGGTAATAGAAGATGGGCAAAGAAAAATAATTTAGATGTACCACAAGGACATAAAGAAGGTGCAGAAAATTTAAAAAGAATAGCCAAATTTGCAAACAAACTTGGAATTAAATATATGACTGTATATGCTTTTTCAACTGAAAACTGGAAAAGAACCAAAGAAGAAGTTGGAGCATTAATGAAATTACTTAAATTCTATATAATGGATTTTTTTAAGTCTTATGATGAGAATATTAAAATAAGAGTAATTGGAAGAGTCGAAGATTTACCCAAAGATATAATAGCAGAAATAAAAAAGGTAGAAGAAAAGACTAAAAATAATACAGGTCTTGTTTTAAATATTGCTTTTAATTATGGTGGTAGAGACGAAATAACAACAGCAGTAAAGAAAATAGCAGAAAAAGTAAAAAATAACGAATTAGATATAAATGATATAGATGAAAGTGTAGTTTCAAATAATTTGTATACAGCAGGTCAGCCTGATCCAGATTTGTTAATAAGAACAAGTGGAGAAGAAAGAATAAGTAATTTTTTACCTTGGCAAATTTCTTATTCAGAATTTGTATTTACAGACAAATATTGGCCTGAATATGGAGAAAAAGAGTTATTAGAATCAATCCAAGTTTATCAAAAAAGAACAAGAAGATTTGGTGGAAATAAATAATTACGAAAGGTTTAATAAATATGAAAAGAATTTGGTCAGCAATGGTAATGTTCCCTTTAGTGCTAATAGTTTTTATATTAGGGAACAAGTATGTAGTGGATATTTTTGTTGGAATAATAGCATTAAGATGTATACACGAGTTATTCCATGCATTTGAACAAAAAGGACATCATCCTGTAAGATGGATAGGGTACATATCAGCAATTGCAATAATGCTTTTACATATAATTCCTAGAAAATATGCATTAATAACTATTGGAGCAATTATTCCAATATCAATTTTACTACTATTTGTTTTGGTACTTACCAAAAAAACAAAAACAAATGTAATAGATATAGCTATTACATTTTTTGGAGTATGCTATGTGGTATTATTTTTAATGTTTATGTCTATAATTAGAGATATGGAAAATGGTAAATTTCTAATTTGGTATGTATTTATAACTTCTTGGATGACAGATGTATTTGCATACTTAACAGGAATGACAATTGGAAAGCATCATTTTACAGATATTAGTCCTAAGAAAACCATAGAAGGATGTATAGGAGGAACAATTGGTTCAACTATTTGTCTAATTATATATACATTAATTATTAATCAAGTAGCAGGACTAAATATAAATATTTTTATAATAACAATTGCTGGAATAATACTAAGCATAATTGGACAAATTGGTGATTTATCAGCATCTAGCATAAAAAGATATTGTGGAATAAAAGATTTTAGTGATTTAATTCCAGGACATGGAGGTATGCTAGACAGAACAGATAGCGTAATATTTATTGCACCATTTGCATATTTATTATTTGTACTTATTTTTTAAATAAATTTAAAACTTATTTGAAAGGATAAACAATTTTGATTAGTTTTTTAATTAGTGCAATTAAAGTCATATTTTTATTAGGTTTTTTAATAGGAATACACGAAACAGGCCACTTCCTAGTTGCAAAATTATGCAAAGTAAGAGTAAACGAATTTGCAATTGGATTTGGTCCTAAAATATGGCAAAAACAAGGTAAAGAAACAAAATATGTATTAAGAATAATTCCATTAGGTGGATTTGTAAGTATGGAAGGAGAAGAGGAGCGTTCTGATAAAGAAGGTTCCTTTAGTAACGCAAGCATTCCCAAAAGAATAGCTATAGTTTCAGCAGGAGCTTTAGTTAATATAATTTTTGCAATAATTGTATATTTTATATTATCTGCTAGCACAACAATAAGTTATTCATCAAATGTTGTAGCAGGACTTGAGCCAGGCTATTCAGCAGAAAGTGCTGGAATAGAAGTTGGAGATACAATTTTAGAAATCAACAATAAAAATATAACAACATCACAAGATGTAAGCAATGTGTTAGAAGAAGCTAAAAATACAGAGATTACAGTACTAATAGAAAGAGATGGACAAAAACAAGAAATAAAATTAACTCCTACAGAGCAAAAATATAAATCTACAGGAATTTATTTACATGCACTAGAACAAAAATCTACAGAAATTGTTTCTATAGAACCAGGAAGTTCTGCAGAAAAACAAGGGCTACAAACAGGAGATATAATAACAAAAATTAATGGAGAAGATGTAACAGGAAATCCTGAAAGATTAATAGAGATTTTACAAACAAGTACAGAAGATAGTATAAATTTAGGTATAGAAAGAGATTTAAACCAGATAGAAATAGAACTAATTCCAGATGAAGAGTCAGCATATTATTTAGGGGTTCAATTCCAGATGCCAGAAGACACGCTTTTAAATAGAATCTATTATTCTTTATATGATACAAAAGGATTTTTAGGTTCAATAGTAGAAAGTGTAAAACAATTATTTAGTGGAAATACATCTACAGCAGAACTTATAGGACCTGTTGGAATATCTGAAATTGTAGTGCAAACAAATGGACTTAGAGAATTTATATATATACTAGTGGTAGTTTCATTATCTTTAGGTGTAACAAACCTTTTACCTTTCCCACCTTTAGATGGAGGAAAAATATTATTCTTAATAATAGAAGCAATTAGAAGAAAGCCATTAAAAGAAGAGACAGAAATAAAAATACAATTACTAGGTTTTTCAATTTTAATTGGATTATCAATATTTATAACATATAATGATATATTAAGGTTGTTTTAAGTAAAATGAATTACATTTTATAACTAATTTATTTTGTGAAATTATATAGAAAAATTATATATTTTTTCGAATTTTATCGCTTCTTGCTGGAGCTTACGCTCCAAATTGCTGCGCGAAGACGAAAAATTCTGCAAAAATATATAATTTTCCTTAAATTAAATTCAAAATGGCTACAAATTATCTATGAATTATATAAATTTTTAGATAAATAGTTGGAATTGTAAAATTGGGGGCATTTTAAATGGAAGAAATTAAGAAACCAAAAACTGTAAAAGAGGTTTTTAAGGATTATAACTCATCTAGCTTTGAATTAATTAATGCAAAAGTAATGGGAATTAATCTATATAAAAGATTAAATACTTTAGAAATAGTTATAGAATCTACCAAATTAATTAATATTAAAGAAATTCTAGAACTAGAAAAATATATAGAAAAACGCTTCCAAGTAAAAGAAGCAAGAATTAGTATAAATTATAATTTAGAACCAATTAGCAGAGATGAAATATCTCAAAAAATTGTTACAGAATGGGAGAGTATTATAGAATATATCTCACACAAACATCCAATTGCTAAAGCTTTTTTAAAGAATAGTAGTATTATGATAGAAAAAAACAAAATAGCTGTTACTTTATCTCTAAATGGAAAAGAATTTCTAGAAAGTAATAAATTTAATGATGTTTTTTCAGGATTAATACAGAATATATATGGAGAAAAATATCAAATACACTATATTGAAAATGTTGAAGAAAATGCTATTTCTCAATATAAAGAAAATATTGAAAAACAAGAAAAAGAAACAATTTTAGAGCTTACTAAGGAAAATGGCAATTCAGAACATAATACACAGAAAAAAGTTGTGCAACAAGCTAAACCTAAATATAATAAACAGCCTGCACAAAACGTAAAAGTACAAGCAAAAGCAAGTAATGTGCCAGTAGAAGCTCCTCCACCACCAGAGACAGAAGATGGAGATTCTCCTTTAATATATGGTAGAAATATCAATTTAAAAGATGCAATTACTAAAATTCAAGACATCAGTGTAGATAGTGGAAATGTAATTATAGAAGGAAAAATTTTAAAAGTAGAATTAGATCCAAAAGATGATGACATAAATTTAGGAATAAAAACAAGAGAGCTAAAATCTGGTAAGTTCTTGATTATTTTTAGTGTATATGATGGTACAAATACTATAGACTGTAAAATATTTTCTGCATCTGAAAAGGTAGATAATATTAAGAAAAGATTAAAAAATGCACCAAAGGTAAGAGTTGCGGGAAATGCTTCATTTGACCCATATTCTAAGCAATTAGGAATTTTGGCAAACACTATTTTAGAAATACCAGAAGAAAAGAAAAATGAAAGAATGGACAGAAGCCCAGTAAAAAGAGTAGAGCTTCATATGCATACTCAAATGAGCACAATGGATGGTATTACACCAGCTAAAGATTTAATAAAAAGAGCAATGAAATGGGGAATGAAGTCTATTGCAATTACTGACCATGGTAGTGTACAAGCTTTTCCAGATGCACATAAAATGCTAGGTGTAAATAATCCTGATATGAAGGTAATATATGGAGTTGAAGCTTATTTAGTTCCAGATAAAGTGCCTTGCGTATCAAATCCAAAAGGACAAGACCTTCATACTACATACTGTGTACTTGACTTAGAGACCACAGGACTTTCTTTTAGAACTGAAAAAATCACAGAAATAGGAATAATGAAAGTAAATGAGCAAGGCGAAGTAATAGATGAATTTGAGTGCTTTGTAAATCCTGAAAAGCCAATACCACAAAGAGTTGTGGAAGTTACAAATATTACAGATGAAATGGTAAAAGATGCAGAGACAATTGATAAAGTTTTGCCAAAAGTAATAGATTTTATTGGAGATAGTGTAATTGTTGCTCATAATGCAGATTTTGATGTTGGATTTTTAAAATATAATGCAAAACAACTTGGGTTAAAACTTGATAATACATATTTAGACACATTAAGACTTGCAAAAGAATTATTTCCTAATTACAAAAAATACAAATTAGGATTAATTGCAGAAAATCTAGGAATAGAAGTAATAGTTGCACATAGAGCATTAGATGATGTTGACACAACAGTAAAAGTCTTTAGAGTAATGCTTAATATGCTTGAAGAAAAAGGTGCAAAAAAATTAGAAGATATTGATAAAGTAGCAGGTGGAGAAGTAAATTATAAAAAATTAAAGAGCTTCCATGCAATAATACTTGCAAAAGATTATATTGGTTTAAGAAACCTTTATAAATTAATTTCAATATCACATCTAGATTATTTTTATAAAAAACCATTAATATTAAAATCAATCTATAAACAATATTCTGAAGGATTAATAATGGGAAGTGCCTGCGAAGCAGGAGAATTATATCAAGCCATAGAACTTGGTAAAGATGATGATGAAATAGAGGCAATTGCAAGAGATTATGATTATTTAGAAATTCAGCCTACTGGTAATAACATGTTTTTAGTTAGAAATGGTGTTGTACCAGATGTAGAAGCTTTAAGAGATATAAATAGAAAAATAGTAGCACTTGGTGAAAAACTAGATAAGCTGGTTGTTGCAACATGTGATGTTCACTTTATGGACCCAGAAGATGAAGTTTATAGAAGAATATTAGAAGCAGGGCAAGGTTATGCAGACTGTGACCTCCAAGCACCATTATATTTAAGAACAACTGAAGAAATGCTTGAAGAATTTAGCTATCTAGGAGAAGAAAAAGCTTATGAAGTTGTAGTAACCAACACAAATAAAGTTGCAGATATGTGTGAGCAAATAAGCCCAATTTCACCAGAGAAATGCCCACCATATATTAATGATTGTGAAAAGACAATAAAAGATATTGCGTATAACAAAGCACATGAATTATATGGTGATCCACTTCCACAAATAGTTGAAGAAAGATTAGATAAAGAATTAACATCTATTATAAAAAATGGATTCTCAGTTATGTACATTATTGCACAAAAACTTGTATGGAAATCTAATGAAGATGGATATATAGTTGGTTCCAGAGGTTCTGTTGGTTCATCATTTGTTGCAAATATGACTGGAATTACAGAAGTTAACTCACTTCCACCACATTATAGATGCCCAAATTGTAAATATTCAGATTTTACAGATTATGGTTATAAAAATGGATTTGACCTCCCTGATAAAGACTGTCCAAAATGTGGGCATAAGCTTCAAAAAGATGGAATAGATATTCCTTTTGAAACTTTCTTAGGATTTAATGGTGATAAAGAGCCAGATATAGACTTAAACTTTTCTGGAGAATATCAAGCAAAAGCTCATAAATATACAGAAGTAATATTTGGAAAAGGTACTACATTTAAAGCAGGAACAGTTGGTACAGTTGCTGGAAAAACTGCAATGGGTTATGTTAGAAAATATAATGAAGAAAGAGGAATACCAATTAATAATTCAGAAGTAATACGTGTGGCATATGGTTGTACTGGAATAAAGAGAACAACAGGTCAGCATCCAGGCGGAATTATTGTTGTTCCAAAGGGAAGAGAAATATATGAATTTACACCAGTTCAACATCCAGCAGATGATCCAAACTCAGATATAATTACAACACACTTTGATTATCACTCTATAGACCAAAACTTGTTAAAACTAGATATACTAGGACATGATGATCCAACAATGATTAGAATGTTATTTGATTTAACAGGTATTGACCCAACAAAAGTTCCTCTTGATGATAAAGAGACTATGTCAATATTTAGCTCAACAAAAGCTTTAGGAGTTACACCCGAGCAAATACATAGTGAAGTTGGTAGTTTTGGTGTACCAGAATTTGGAACAAAATTCGTAAGAGGAATGCTTGTAGATACAAGACCAAAAACATTTGAAGAGTTAATACGTATATCTGGATTATCACATGGTACAGATGTGTGGTTAAATAATGCACAAACATTAATACAAGAAGGAACAATAACTCTGGACGAAGCAATATGTACAAGAGATGATATAATGCTTTATTTAATAAAAAAAGGTTTGCCACCACAAAAAGCATTTAAAATCATGGAGTTTGTTCGTAAAGGAAAACCATCAAAAGACCCAGAAGGATGGAAACAACATGAAGAAACAATGAGAGAATATAATATTCCTGAATGGTATATTGGCTCATGTAAAAAAATAAAATACATGTTCCCTAAAGCACATGCTGCAGCATATGTTACAAATGCATTTAGAATTGCATGGTTTAAAGTACATATTCCTAAAGCATATTATGCTGCATATTTTACAATTAGAGCAGATGCATTTGATAGTGAAATAATGTGCCATGGAGTAGATAGAGTAAAGAACAAGATGAAGGAAATAGAACTTGCTGGAAAATCTGCTACTAAAAAAGACCAAGATACATATTCAGTATTAGAAATTGTACTAGAAATGTATGAAAGAGGAATAAATTTCTTACCAATAGACCTTTATGAATCTGATGCTGTTAAATTTAAAGTTACAGATGACGGCATAATACCACCACTAAACAGCATTCCAGGACTCGGAACAGTCGCTGCAAAAAGTATACAAGAAGCAAGAGAAGAAGGAGACTTTATGTCCATAGACGACTTAAAAATTCGTGCAAAAGTCGGCAAATCTACTATAGAAATGCTAACTAAAGCTGGATGCTTAGAAGGAATGAGCCAAAGCAATCAATTAAGCTTATTTGCATAGGGTGTTTTTGGGGACACTTTCAAAAAACATCTTTTAGGTGTTTTTGGAGACAGGTTACATAAGATACAATTTAATTTTTAAGAATAATATAATACTTAGACACACTACATACTTGTTAACTAGGTTAAACTAATAATAAAAAAAGAGGAAGAAATGATAGAATTAAATAATATTTTTACAATTAAAAACATTATTATTTATTTAATAATAATAAATTTAATAGCATTTTTAGCAATGTTTATAGATAAGAAAAAAGCGCAAAAAGGTAAATGGAGAATTAAAGAATCTACTCTTTTAATTCTAGCTTTAATAGGAGGAAGTATTGGTGCAATTTCAGGAATGTATATATTCCACCACAAGACACAAAAACCAAGATTTTATATTGGTTTTCCAATTATAATAATACTTCAAATATTGGTAATTGTTGCCATATTTGTGTTTTAATAAAATAGATTGTTAAAAATAATTTTGCAAAAAAGTATTGAATATATAAAATCATTAGAATATAATGACAATATCAAATCGCTCATAGTAGTGAATTGTATTTTCTCTTCCACAGGATTTTCTGGAGGTGAAATCATGGAAGCGATTGGTTGGGAGCGGCTAGGAAGAAGCCAACTTCTAAAGCTTATTAAGGAAGGAGCCTTCAGTCAGGATTATCTGTACTGGATCGCTCTAAAATATAAGCAGGATTTTGAGGTCTGCCGTGCAATTCTTAGCCAAGCAACTTGGGTTACACTCCTTAAAGAGCTTGGTAAGAGCGCAGATCCTGAAATTAGCGCTACTGCAAGGAAGCGCGCAGAAGTTGCAAACCACCCGGCATATTAATCGCCCCACAAAGGCACTGTTCCGCAAGGATACGGTGCCCCTTTTTTTCTACGAAAACATGTTTGCAAAATAGACATAATTAATTTAAATATAAAAAAACTAGGTTTTCATAAAAGAATTAACAATAATATATGTGGAAAACTTAAAAAAATAGCCCTTGCTACAAAGTTATTCACAGGGTTATCCACATTATCCACAGCCCTGTGAATAATCATAAAATAAAAATGGAAAATAATAAAAGTAAACATAACAAAATTATTTATGGAATATTGACATCAAATTTAAATCGTGATAATATATTAAATATAAAACAAGACTAAGATTTTCTAAGTAGCTTAGCTACAAGAAAATCTAAATCTTGCATAACTATCTTCTAAGAAAATTCACCCATTACATGGGATGAATTTCCTAAGAAGATAAAAAAAGCTAATTTTTAGCAAATAGTGCGATGAAAAAGAAAAAGTATATTTAAGATTTAAAGAGAGTTGGAGTTTGGTGTGAGTCCAATAATTAAGAATATATGGGGAGCTTTGGAGCACATTTAAAATTAAGGTGTAAGCATAAAAATGCTTAAAATAGGGTGGAACCGCGTAAGTTATAAGCTTTCGTCCCTAGCAAGATTGCTAGGAATGGAAGCTTTTTTGAATCTTAAATTTAAAGGAGGAATTATTATGGTAGACAGTATGGAAAAATTAGTAGCACTTTGCAAAAACAGAGGTTTTATTTACGCAGGTTCTGAAATTTACGGAGGACTAGCAAATAGCTGGGATTATGGACCACTTGGAACTGAACTTAAGAACAATATTAAAGATGCATGGAGAAAGAAGTTTATACAAGAAAACAAATATAATGTAGGCTTAGATGCAGCAATATTAATGAATCCTGAAACATGGGTTGCAACAGGACATGTTGCAGGTTTTACAGATCCATTAATAGATTGCAAGGAATGTAAAACAAGACATAGAGCAGATAAACTTATAGAAGAATGGTCACATGAGCAAGGCAAAGAAATTGTAGCTGATGGTTGGAGCAATGAAGAATTAATTAAATTTATAAGAGATAACAAAATTCCTTGCCCTAATTGTGGAAAAACTAATTTCACAGATATTAGACAATTTAATATGATGTTTAAAACTTTCCAAGGTGTAACAGAAGATTCTTCATCACAAATTTATTTAAGACCAGAAACAGCACAAGGTATATTTGTTAATTTTAAAAATGTAGCACGTACCACCAGAAAGAAAATACCAATGGGTATAGCACAAATTGGAAAAGCTTTTAGAAATGAAATAACACCTGGTAACTTTATTTTTAGAACACGTGAATTTGAGCAAATGGAATTAGAATTTTTCTGCAAGCCAGGTACAGATTTAGAATGGTTTAAATATTGGAAAGATTTCTGTAAGAACTTCTTATTAAGCCTTGGAATGAAAGAAGAAAATATTCGTCTTCGTGACCATAGTAAAGAAGAATTAGTATTTTACAGTGCTGCAAC
>CALXJO010000008.1 GCA_944388645.1 uncultured Clostridia bacterium | reverse complement strand
TTTGGAGAAATAATGGAAGTAGTAAAAGAACGTAAAGAAGAGAAACAAGAAAATTTAGAAAATGTAGAACAAACAATTAGCCTTAAAGAAAAAATTAAAAAAGTTGTATTAGATATATTACAAAATAATCTTATATTTATCATAGGAACAATTTTATTAGTGTATAAAGGATTATTATTAAGTTACCTCATAGAATTAGAGATTGGAAAAGATGTTATTTTTTATACAATTGCAGCATCCATGCTAATAATGTGCCCTACAATAAATCATAAAAACAAATTTGGCTATATATATCTAAATGTAGTTTATGCAATTGTGACATTTATAATATATGCGGATTTTCTGTATTATACATATGCAACAAATTTTCTATCTTTTTATCAAATTGGAAATTTACAATATGGCAAAGAAATTGCAGGTGGAGTAATGTGTTTAGTAGACTTAAAAAGCCTTGTAATATTTTGGCTAGATAATATTATAGTAGCAGTTTTAAGTATATTATCATGTAAAAAATTTAAAAAAACATATTACAAAAATAGAATACTAAAAATTGCTTTAATACTTGCTATAATAGTATTAAATGTAAATATGATTACCAATAAAATAGATGATATATATAAGGATAAAGGCTATAACAAATCATTAATTGTTCAAAATGCATCAATTTATTATTATCATTATGAAGATGCTAAAGATTATTTTAAAAGCTTATTTGGAAAAGAAGAAATAGATGAAGCAAGATTACAAGATATATATGATAAATATATAAATATTGAACCTACATTAACTGATTATACAGGAATAGCACAAGATAGCAATGTGATTATTTTACAATTAGAAAGTTTAAATGAATATGTAATAGGAAAGAGTGTTAATGGCAAAGAAATAACTCCTAATTTAAACAAATTCTTTAGTGAAAATATATATTGTAGTGATATGTATAACCAAGGTTTGGGTAGTACAGCAGATTCAGAGTTCGAAATGGAAAACTCGCTTTATCCTTTAGAAAATGGTTATGTTTTTCAAAAATACTACAATAATGACTGGGAAGATATTTATACAACTCTGAGAGAAAATGGATACTATACTTCATTTATGCATCCAAATACAAGTACATTCTGGAATAGAGAAGAAGTTTATAATACAGGCTATAAAATAGATGAATATAATGATATTAGAAGCTTTCCTGAAATTGAACAAGCTGGAGAATTTTATTCTGATGAAGGCTTTTTCGAGGAAGCGGTTAAAATAATGGCTTCATATGAAGGAAAATTTTGTACAACTTTAGTAAGTGTTACTACTCATGTACCTTTTTATTTAGACGGTATATCAGACTTAGATAATAAACTTACTTTAACATTAGAAGATGTAAGTGATTTTGAAGATGATACTTTAGAAAGATACTTAATTTCATGTAACTTTGTTGATTATGCTTTTGGCAAATTTATAGATGGATTAGAAGAAACAGGTTTAATAGATAATAGTATATTAATTGTGTATGGAGATCATGGTGCAAGTATATGGAATGAAGATGATTTAACAAAATTGTTTAATGAGAATGGAAAAGTATATACTGACCTTGATAGTTCTACTAAAGAATTACATGTACCTTTTGGAATGAAAATTCCAGGAGTAGAAAGTGATGAAACAATTAATAGAAGTGTGGCAAAAATAGATATAAAACCAACAATATTAGATTTGTTAGGAATAGAAGATAAGCTATCTATAGGAACTACAATATTTTCTAATAAAGATTATTCTTTTATAAAAGGTTTAGGTTTTGTTACTAGTACAAATTACTGTATTAATGGAACTTATTATGATAGAGAGACAATAGAAGAAATTGAAGAAAACGAAGAACTACTAAGTCTTTTAAATCAAATGGAAGATGAGATTTATTTATCTGATACTATAATAAAAAATAATTTATTAAAAGATATAAGTTAATAAAGTAGCACTGTGCTTAAAAGCTGGCTCCATGAGTGGAGCAAAAAAGCTTAAAGCACAGTGCTACTTTTGGTCAGTTATTTTTGTGGCAAAGATTAATTACCACTTACCACAGTGGAGCTCCATCTGTAAGAAGGTAGACTCATCTAAAAAGTCCTTTACAGAAGGAGAGTCTATCATCATACAGCTGTTGATAAAGCTAGGTTTTTGAGATAATCTTTCGAAAATTTCGTTTGTTTTTTTGAAAGCATCCTCTAGACCTTCACCAGTTACTTCTTGTATGGTAATTCTTGCATGCCCGTTAGAGCATTTTTCACCAGGTTCAACAGGGAAAAAGCCTAAACTAAATGAATAATTGGACCAAAAGCCTTCTTTACTAGTGTCTAAGAAGGCATAACAGATGGGTGACAAACAAGGTTCTTTGTTCATCTGAATAAAAGAAAGGGATTTACCAGATTTAATTCCACAAATAAACTTTGTGGAATTAAATTGGGTAGGATATAGGGTATTTACATACCCATACACACTTCCTTCTTCGTCATCCTCTTGAACCAAGTAACCTTCAGTATCTGCCTCCCGGTCACTCCATTTGCAGTCTTGTTCAAACTTGACTGCAATCTTGAACAATTTCATGAATTGCATCTCCTTAAATTATTAGGAAGAAAACGGACAAATTAGCGACTGACCAACACTAATAATTCAAACATTTGGACAAATGCCAATAAAGTTGAATAAAAATATTATACCAAATTTTGTGAGGAAAAACAATACATATTTACTAATAGAGTATTTTATAGTAAAATTAAACAAAAAATAAAGGAGAATATATATGAGTTTAACAATAAATAGAATGCAGGAATATTTATATGAAAAGTATAAAATAAGTAAACCGGAAGACTTAAAAAACACACAAAGATATTTTTACAAATTAATAGAAGAAGTTGGAGAACTATCTGAAGCGATAAGAAAAAATAATAGAATGGAAGATAATAATATAAAAGGAACCATAGAAGAAGAACTTTCTGATGTTTTATATTATACTTTAATGATAGCAAATACATATGATATTGATTTAGAGAAATGCTTTAGATTAAAGGAAGAATTAAACGCAAAAAGATATGGACATAAAATAAGATTGTAAAAAATATAAAACTGTGAGATAATATGCAAAGAAAAAAAGTAAGGAGAGATAAGAATGGAAAAAGTAACAGAAAGAGTGCACTATGTAGGTGTAGATGACAAAACGCTAGACTTATTTGAAAGTCAATATGTACTTCCAAATGGAATATCTTATAATTCATACATTATTCATGATGAAAAAACTGTAATTATGGATGCAGTAGACAAAAGAATGGTTAAAGAATGGCTTGAAAATGTAAAAAAAGATTTAGATGGAAGAGAGCCGGATTATTTAGTAGTATCACACTTAGAGCCAGACCATTCAGGAGGAATTGAAGCATTAATAGATATATATCCAAACATGAAAATAATTGTAAGCCAAGTAGCAGGCAATATGATTCCTCAATTTATTCATAGAGATTTAAAAGACAAATTAGTTATAATAAAAGAAGGAGAAGTAGTAGACTTAGGAGACCATAAGCTACAATTCTTTATGGCACCAATGGTACATTGGCCAGAAGTAATGGTAACATATGAGCAAACAGAAAAAATATTATTCTCTGCAGATGGATTTGGAAAATTTGGAACACTTGATGTTAAAGATGATTGGGATTGTGAAGCAAGAAGATATTACTTTAATATAGTAGGAAGATTTGGAGCACAAGTGCAAGCATTACTAAAAAAAGCAAGTAACTTAGATATAAAAATGATATGTTCATTACATGGACCAATTTTAAAAGAAAATTTAGAATATTATATTAATAAATATGATATATGGAGTAGCTATAAGCCAGAAGATAGTGGAATACTAATTGCATATAATTCAATTCATGGAAATACAGAAGAAGCAGTATTAAAACTTGCGCAAATGTTAAAAGAAAATGGAGAAGAAAAAGTAGTTGTAAGCAACCTTGCAAGAGAAGATATGGCAGAAGTTCTAGAAGATGCATTTAGATATGATAGAATGATTTTAGCTTCTCCAACATATGATATGAGTTTATTCCCAGACACAGAAAAATTCTTAAGACGCCTAAAACATAAAAATTATCAAAATAGAAAAGTAGCAATTATACAAAATGGTTCTTGGGCACCAGCTTCAGGAAAATTAATGAAGGATTTGTTTAGTGAAATGAAAAATATAGAAATAGTAGAACCAATTGTAACTATAAAAACAAGAATGACTGAAGAAACAGAAAAGCAAATGGAAGAATTAGTAAAAAATATTTGTAAAAGGGGATAAAATGAAAAATTTAATAGATATAAAAGATTTATCAGTAGAAGAAATAGATGAATTAATAGCTAAAGCAAAAGATATAATGAGTCACCCAGAAAATTACTGGGACAAATGTAAACACAAAAAACTTGCAACATTATTTTTTGAACCAAGTACAAGGACAAGGCTTAGTTTTGAATCAGCTATGATGGAACTTGGAGGAAATGTAATTGGATTTTCTTCTGGTTCATCTAGCTCTACTTCAAAAGGAGAAAGTGTATCAGACACTATAAGAGTTGTGGGATGTTATAGCGACATAATAGCAATGAGGCATCCAAAAGAAGGAGCACCACTTGTAGCATCTTTAAAATCTACAGTTCCAATAATTAATGCAGGAGACGGAGGACACAATCATCCTACACAAACATTAACAGACCTTTTAACAATATCATGTGAAAAAAACAGATTAGATAATCTAACAATTGGATTATGTGGAGACTTAAAATTTGGAAGAACAATCCATTCATTAATAACCGCTATGTCAAGATATAAAAATGTAAAATTTGTTTTAATATCACTAAAAGAACTAGGAATTCCAGAATATATTAAAGAAGAAGTATTAGAAAAAAATAACATAGAATATATCGAAACAGACGACATTGAAGAATACATGGACAAGCTAGATATACTTTATATGACAAGAGTACAAAAAGAAAGATTCTTTAATGAAGAAGAATATTTAAGACTAAAAGACCACTATATTTTAACAAAAAATAAATTAGAAAAAGCAAAAAAAGATCTATGTATAATGCATCCACTTCCAAGAGTAAATGAAATATCAACAGAAGTAGATGATGACCCTAGAGCTTGTTACTTTAAACAAGCAATGTATGGCAAATATATACGAATGGCACTAATATTAAAATTGTTAGAAATAAAATAGTGGAGGAAAAGTAAAAAATGAATATAGATAGTATAGAAAATGGAATAGTAATAGACCACATACAATCTAAAAAAGGAATGGAAATATATAAAGCATTAGAGCTAGATAAATTAGATTGTTCAGTAGCAATAATAACAAATGCAAGAAGTAACAAAATGGGAAGAAAAGACATAATAAAAATAAACAGAAGCATAGATTTAAACCTAGACATATTAGGCTACATAGATCCAAACATTACAATTAATATAATAAAAGATGACAAAATAATAGAAAAATACCATGTAAAACTACCAAAAGAAATAGTAAATATAATAAAATGTAAAAATCCAAGATGCATAACATCTACAGAACAAGAATTAGATAATATTTTTGTTTTAACAGATAAGGATAAAAAAATATATAGATGCAAATATTGTGACACAGTAAATGATGATAATTGAAGAATCTCGCCCAAGAGGAACTTTCCTCTTGGGTGTTTTTGGGGACACTTCTCAAAAACACCCAAAAGATGTTTTTGGGGACAGGTTAGAAAAAGTATGTATATTTATAATAATTTTACGCTTACACACAGCTCTGTGGAAAATTAAAGTATAAAAGAGGAAAGAAAAGAATACAAATAGTAGTAGAAAATTTAATAAAAATTGACATAGGTCTATACAAAATAAATTTTTAAGTTTATAATATTAAATGTAAAATTGGCAAGATTAGCAATTGCTATATGCCAAAAGTATTAACCGGCAATAGCCTAGGAAGGAAAGGTATAAAAAAATGAATTTAAAGGAGATATTAGTAGGATTAGAAGGAATAAAAGCAAAAGGAGAAGTTGATAGAGAAGTAACTTCTATAGAAAATGATTCTAGGAAAGTTAAAGAAGGAAGTATGTTTTTTGCAATAAAAGGTTTTACAACAGATGGAACAGCATATATACCAAACGCAATAGAAAAAGGTGCAAAGGTAATATTAGTAGATGAACAAACAGACTTAAAAGCACTACAAATACCAGCAGATGTAACATTATTGGTTGTACCAAATGCAAGATATGCAATGGCAATATGTGCATGTAATTTTTATGATAATCCATCAAGAAAGTTTACTTTAATAGGAGTTACAGGTACAAAAGGAAAAACTACTACAACATTTATGATTAAAGAAATTTTACAAAAACAAGGAATAAAAACTGGATTAATAGGAACAATTGCTGTTTATAGTGGAGATAAAAAATTACTAGATAGTGATAGAACAACTCCAGAAAGTATAGAATTACAACAAATGTTTGCACAAATGGTAAATGATGGTTGCATGGCTGTTGTAATGGAGGTATCATCACAAAGTTTAAAATTAGATAGAGTTGCAGGATGTCATTTTGATATGGCTGTATTTACAAACTTTTCAGAAGATCATATTAGCCCAAAAGAACACCCAAATATGGAAGATTATTTTAACTCAAAATTAAAATTATTTAAAATGTGTAAACATGGTTTTATAAATGTAGATGATTTACATGTTTGTAAAGTTCCTAAATTAGTTCCTGAATGTGATATTAGAACTTATGGAATTGATAACACTTGTAATTTACTTGCAAAAGATATAACAATAACAAATTCATATGTAGACTTTAAAGTAAAAATAGGAGATAGAAATGAAAGAGTAAAAGTAGGAATACCAGGAAGATTTAGTGTTTACAATAGTTTGGCTGCTATCTGTGTTGCAGAAAGAATGGGATGCTCTCCAGAAAATATAAAAGAAGCATTACTAGAAGTACGTGTTCCAGGTAGATCTGAACTTGTAAATAACGATAAAGAACTTACTATTATGATAGATTATGCTCATTCTCCAGAAAGCTTAGAGAACATATTAAATGCAGTAAAATCTTATACAAGAGGCAGAGTAATTTCTGTATTTGGTTGTGGAGGAGATAGAGATACAACTAAAAGACCAATAATGGGAGAAATATCTGGAAAAATTGCAGATTTTACAATAATAACTTCAGATAATCCAAGAACTGAAGACCCAGAAAAAATAGTTAAGCAAATAGAAGAAGGAATAAAAAAGACAAAAGGAAAATATATTGCAATAGTAGATAGAATTGAAGCAATAAAATACGCAATAAACATGGCAAGTAAAAAAGATATAATAGTTCTAGCAGGAAAAGGGCACGAACCATATCAAGAAATAAATGGAGTGAAACATCCTTTTGACGAGAGAATTATAGTAAATCAAATAATAAAAGGAGAAATATAAATTAGGATGAAAGGTTGAAAAATAATTACAATTTTGACGTTGTCGAACTTCATTTGAAATTTAATCAACGTACAATAGTACGCCTCATAAATTTCAAACTTGTTCTCCTAGTCAAAATTTAATTCTTTTCCAACCAGATTTGTACCAAAGGAAGGAATGAGATTAAATATGGCGTACCAAATTAAAATACTAGGATTAGCATTTGTTATAGCTTTTGTAATATCGCTAATAGTTATACCAATATTAAGAAGGAAAAAAATAGGTCAAAATGAAAGAGACGATGGTCCAAAATCACATTTAAAAAAACAAGGAACACCAACAATGGGTGGAATTATAATGATAATTGCTCTATTAATTATGGGAGGAATTTTATACTACAGCTATGGAAGAGAAGAAGTAGAATCTGAAAGAATGGTTGCAACAAATTTATTGCCATTACTTGCAGCTACAATAGGATTTGGACTAATAGGATTTATAGATGACTTTAAGAAATTAGTATTAAATAATACAGAAGGTTTAAAACCTAAATATAAGATGATAGGGTTATTAATTATTGCAACAATATTTACTGTATATTTAACAAATGTTATGAATATTGGAACAGATATAATAATACCTTTTGCAAAAACAACAATAACATTACCAATTTGGATTTATATTCCTTTTACAATATTAGTTATGCTTGCAACAACAAATGCTATTAATTTAACAGATGGAATTGATGGACTAAGCACTTCTGTTACAACAATTATTCTAGCATGTTTAACTGTAATCGGAATTATATTTGATGTAAAAGAAATAGTTGTATTTGGTGCAAGTTTAATTGGAATTTGTTTAGCATTTTTACTATTTAATTTGCATCCAGCAAAAGTTTTCATGGGAGATACAGGATCACTTTTATTAGGAGGAGCTGTATCTGTAATGGCTATATATTTAAAAATGCCTATATTATTAATAATAATTGCAATAATTCCTGTACTTGAAACTTTATCAGATATAATACAAGTAACACACTACAAAAGAACAGGAAAAAGAGTATTCAAAATGGCACCTTTACACCACCACTTCGAACTATGTGGGTGGAATGAAAATGCAATTGTTTCAGTATTTAGTATCATAACTTTAATAGCGTGTATGATAGGATTAATAGCAATATAGATACTTAGCCTGAGCAATAGAAAGGAAGAACAAATGCAAAGAAACAATCAGAAAAAGAAAGTTAAGAGATTTTCGAAATTCCTAGATAATAGAATGGATTACATATTATTTATAACAGTGTTAATCCTATTATCTTTAGGAGTTATAATGGTATTATCTGCAAGTGCTCCTTCTGCATTATCAAAAACAAGTAAAAGTTACACATATTTTGTAAGACAATTTGCTTTTGCAGTTATTGGCATAGGAATAATGTTGTTTATTTCGAAAATTGACTATAGATTTTATAAAAAATATTATTGGCTTGTTTATGCAGTATCAGTTTTAGTATTACTTTTAGTATTAATACCAGGATTAGGAAGAGAAGTAAATGGTGCAACTAGATGGATAGGAATACCAGGCTTAGGTCAATTTCAACCATCTGAAATCACAAAAATTGGATTAATAATATTTTATGCAGGATATTTATCAGACCACAAAAGTGAATTAAAAGACTTTTGGAGAGGTTTTGTAAAACCTCTAGCATTTTTACTTCCACCTATTGCAATATTATATTTAGTACAAAACCACTTAAGCGTATGTTTAGTAATTGCCACAATAACAGCAGTAATGATGCTTATGGCAGGATGTAGACTATTACACTTTATAACAGCTGGGCTAGTGGGAGTTGCAGGAATTGTAATAATGTTAATAAAAGGTCAAACAAGCGAATCTAGCTCATTTAGATGGGACAGAATAGTTACATTTTTTGACCCTTGGTCAGATGCAACTGGAACAGGTTATCAAATGGTACAAAGCTTATATGCTATAGGTTCAGGAGGATTGTTTGGAGTTGGACTTGGAAATAGTACACAAAAATATTTATACATACCAGAACCACAAAATGACTTTATATTTGCAATAGTAGCAGAAGAATTAGGATTTGTTGGATGTGTTGCAATAATTGCCTTATTTGGAATATTTGTATGGAGAGGAATTGTAATTGCAATGAAAGCTCCAGACATGTTTGGAAGCTTGCTAGCTGTTGGAGTTACAACACTTGTAGCAGTTCAAGCAATAATAAACATTGCAGTTGTAACAGCTTCAATCCCAACAACAGGTATGGCACTACCATTCTTTAGCTATGGTGGAACCGCTTTAGTAATATTGCTGGCATCAGTTGGAATATTGCTCAACGTATCAAGAGCAGGATCAAAAGTTTAGATGTTTTTGGGGGTTTTTGGGGACACTTCTCGAAAACACCTAAAAGATGTTTTTGGGGACACTTCTCAGAAACATCTAAATGATGTATTTGGGGACACGTTTAAAAAATATTTTAATGTTTAGTTATAAATTCGCCCAAAAAGGGGCGTCCCTCTTGGGCGAAAAGGAGGAAAAATGAAAGTTGTAATTGCTGCTGCAGGAACTGGAGGGCATATTAATCCAGGGATTGCTATAGCAAATAAGATAATGGAGAAAGAACCAGACTCAAAAATAATTTTTATTGGTACAGATAGAGGTTTAGAAAATGATTTAGTGCCAAGAGCTGGTTACGAATTAAAGCATATAGATGCTTATGGGATTAATAGAAAAATAAATTTGGATAATATAAAGAGATTATATAAAACAATAAAATCAGTAGGGCAAGCAAGAAAAATATTAGAAGAATTTAAGCCTGATGTTATATTTGGAACAGGAGGTTATATTTGTGTATCTGTTGGAATGGCGGCTAAGAAGTTAAAAATTCCAATAGTATTACATGAAAGTAATGCTTTTCCAGGAGTTGCAATAAAATTGCTATCTAAAAAAGCTAAAAAAGTTTTGGTAGGATTTGAAGATGCTAAATCAAGAATACCAAATGCTAAAGAGGTTATTGTTACAGGTACTCCATCAAAAATTACAGATAAAAGAATAACACTAAAAGATGCAGATAGAATAAGAAAAGAATTGCAAATTTCTAATAATTTACCAATTGTTTTAGTTTTTGGAGGAAGCCAAGGAGCAAGGAGTATTAATGAAGCTTTAGTAGGAATAATAGCCAATAAATTAAATACAAATTATCAATTAGTATGGGCTGCAGGACAAGGAAATTATAATGATATAAAACAAGAATTAAACACTAAAAAAATAAATATAGAGAATATTTCTAATACAAAAATTTTACCATATATATATAATATGCAAGAAGTTATGGAACTATCTGATTTAGTAGTTTCAAGAAGTGGAGCTATGACCATAACAGAAATATCTACTATTGGAAAACCAGCCATATTTATACCATTCCCATTTGCTACAGAGAACCATCAAGAATATAACGCAAAAGTATTAGAAAATGTTGGAGCTGCAAAAATTATTTTAGATAAAGATTTAACATATACTAAATTAGATACATTAATAAAAGAACTAATTTCTAATAAACAAAAGCTTGCTGAAATGGGGAATAAAGCAAAAACAGTAGCAAAAAGAAATGTTGCAGATAATATATATTTAGAAATAAAAAAAGCCATAAGCAAATAATAGATAAAATAATGTCGTTTTTTGTCGAAAGTAGACACACGAAATTTCTTGCCATAATTAAAGCTTAATGATATTATAGTACCCTAAGGAGGAAAAATCATGTTAAATGTAAGAAAATTGTATGGTGAAACTACGATAGGAGGTCAAGATTTAGATTTTGAAAGAAGAAATTCCTCAATACATTTAAAGTATTATAAAACTAAAAATGAATTATCTTGCAAAAATACTAAAAAGTATGGAATAGAAATCATAAAAGAAGAAATAAATGGCAACAATAAAACAAAAGAAAAATCAACGGCATATGAATTATCAGATAATGAACAATTAATAGATAAATTATTAAAACTATTTGTAAAAAATAAAGTAACACCGATTACTATTAATGATATATTAACTGACTTGCATAAAGCACCAGAATTAATCTATAATATAAAGTAATAACTACTCAAAAATGAGTAGTTTTATATATTTTTAAATAATGCTTGAAAAATGAATTAATATAGGCTAGAATATAATGGCAATAAATGTTAAAAATTTAAGTTAGGAGAGAATTATGTCAGATAAATTAATTATTGTTGAATCACCTGCAAAGGCAAATACAATAAAAAGATTTTTAGGAGGAAACACTAAAGTAGTTGCATCCATGGGACATATAAGAGATTTACCAAAGTCTAAAATGGGTGTAGATATAGAACATGATTTTGAACCAGAATATATAAATATTAGAGGAAAGGGAGACTTAATAAAAGCACTAAAAAAAGATGCAAAAGAAGCAAAGCAAATATATCTTGCAACCGACCCTGACCGTGAAGGTGAAGCTATTGCTTGGCATTTAGCTCATATTTTAGGTATTCCAGAAGATAGTGTATGTAGAGTAACATTTAACGAGATAACAAAAGAGACTGTTAAAGAATCTATGAAGAAACCTAGAAAAATAGATATGAATCTTACAAATGCACAACAAGCAAGACGTGTTTTAGATAGAATAGTGGGTTACAAAATAAGTCCTCTATTATGGAAAAAAGTAAAGCCTGGTTTATCTGCAGGAAGAGTTCAGTCTGTTGCAGTTAAGTTAATTGTAGATAGAGAAAATGAAATAAGAAACTTTATTCCAGAAGAATATTGGAACATTTATGCCACTTTATTAGATGAGAAATCTAAAAAAGAATTTGAAGCAAAATTTTATGGCAAAGATGGAAAGAAAATAGATTTACACAAAAAAGAAGAAGTAGATGAAATTTTAGCAAATATTGAAAATGGAAAATACATTGTAACAAATGTAAAACTAGGAGAAAAGAAAAGAACTCCTGCACCACCATTTACAACAAGTACAATGCAACAAGAAGCTTCAAGAAAATTAGGATTTTCTCTAAAAAAGACAATGTCTGTTGCACAAGGTTTATATGAAGGCGTAAAGATTCCTGAAAAAGGAACAGTAGGTCTAATAACATATATGAGAACAGACTCTACAAGAATTTCAGAAGAAGCAAGGGAAGCTGCAAAAGAAGAAATTACAAAAATATATGGAAACGCTTATTATGAAAATAGATATTACAAAAAAAGTAGTGAAGCACAAGATGCTCATGAGGCAATTAGACCAACTTATATTAACATATCACCAGAAAGTATAAGAACTTCACTTACTTTAGACCAATATAGACTTTATAAACTAATATATAACAGATTCTTGGCAAGCCAAATGTCATCAGCTGTATTTGATACAATAAATGTTGATATTGATGTAAACAAATATAATTTTAAAGCAAGTGGCCAAAATTTAAAATTCAAAGGATTTATGGTTTTATATGTTGAAGGAAATGACTCAAATGAAAATGATGATGAAAATGTAATGCTTCCAATGTTAGAAGCAGGTCAAGAGGTAAAAAAGAAAAAACTAAATCCAAAACAAAGCTTTACAGAACCACCTGCAAGATATACAGAAGCAAGTTTAGTAAAAGAACTAGAAGCAAAAGGAATAGGTAGACCAAGTACTTATTCTCCAATAATAACAACAATAATTGAAAGAAGATATGTAGAAAAAGACAAAAAGCAACTAGTGCCAACAGAACTTGGAGAAGTAGTTAATAAATTATTAATAGAAAATTTCTCAGATGTAGTAAATGTAGAGTTTACTGCAAAAGTAGAAAATGAATTTGATGATGTTGCATCTGGTAAAGAAGAGTGGAAACAAGTATTAAGAGATTTTTATCCACAATTTGAACAAGAAGTTGAAAAAGTAGATAAAGAACTAGAACATGTAAAATTAGAAGATGAAGTTACAGATGTTAAGTGTGAAAAATGTGGAAGAAACATGGTTATTAAGATTGGTAGATATGGCAAATTCTTAGCATGCCCAGGATATCCAGAATGTAAAAATGTAAAACCATTTGTTGTAACAATAGATGTTCCTTGCCCTGTATGTGGTGGAAAAGTCCAAATAAGAAAGTCTAAAAGAGGAAAAAGCTATTATATTTGTGAGAATAACCCTAAATCTTGTAATTATATATCTTGGAATAAACCAAAAGTGGGAGAAACATGGACACCAGAAGAAATTAAGCCAGAGAAAAAGACTACAAGAAAGAAAACAACCAAAACAACAACTAAAAAAACTAGAAAAAGAAATCAGTCCGAATAAATAGGACTGATTTTTTAGTAAAAAAATTCAAAACCATGATTGCTAAATGTCATAAAATGTTGTATAATAGGTTATCAGTAAATAGGGAGAATGTTGTATGGAAAAGAACGTATTATATAGCAAAATTTATGAAGATTTAATAAGCCAAGCAAATGACGAAACTGTGAAAGAAGCAGACAAAATTGTAGAAAATCATGAAGTAAATATAACAAAAGTTACATATGATGATAAAGAAAATTTTGAGATACATGCAACAATAAAAGATATTGATGAAGAAAATAAAAATAGTAAATATACTGTATATATAAAAGTAGCAGAAGGAGAAGTAGAAAACTTGTCTTGTATTTGTGATGAATACAAGACAAGTTATTGTGCTTGTAAGCACATAATATCTGCATTAAAAGAATTTATTAGCAATCCAGAATATGTAAAAATATTTACTGGAAATCAAGAAGAAACCAAAATGCAAATTCCAGAAAAAGAAGATAACATGGAAAACTACAGAGTATTTAATCAACTAGTAAAAGAATTCTATAGTCTAGCAGAGATTGACGAAGATGCCAACAATAAGAAAAAAACAATTGATGGAACTATTCATATAGAACCCAAAATCATATCTAGCAAATTTAATAATTCTTTAAAATTAGAAATAAAAATAGGAGAAAAACAATTTTACAAAGTAAAATCTTTACCAGAATTTTATGATAGATTTTTGAATGGGGAAAAATATAAATATGGTGCAAAATTAGAATTTGTTCATACACCAGACATGTTTGCAAAAGAAGATAGAAAATTACTAGATTTTATACTAAAATATGCAGAAATAATAAAATATGCAAATGAATCATCAACAGGCTATGATTATTACACAAAAAGACTTGGAGAAGACTCAATATTAATTTCAAATACAGGCTTAGATGAGTTATTTGATGTATTAGCAGATAGAACAATAGTGTTTGAAAATCAATATTCTACAGATGAAGTACATGTTGTACCATCAGAGCCAGAAATTAACTTTAACTTAGAGGAACTTAATCTAAAAGAATACAAAATAACAACCAACTTAGACATATATTCTTATACAATATATAATGGAAGAAAATATACATATCTACTAATTGGAAATAATTTTTACAAATGCTCTAAAAAATATAGAAATACTGTAATAAAATTATTAGAAATATTTAGAAAAAATTTTACAAAAGAGATAATTATACCAAAATCACAATTATCTTCATTCTTTTCAATTGTTGAGCCAAACATAAAAAATACATTAAAAATAGATGAAGAACAGTATAAAAAGATAAAAAAATACATACCACCAGAGCTATATGCAAAATTATATTTAGACTACAGCTCGCAAAATTACATATTAGCAGATATAAGATTTATATATGATGATGTTACAATAAATCCATTAGAAAATGTACCACATCCAGAATTACTTTCTAGAAATACAATAAAAGAAAGTAAGTTATTAGATATGTTCGTAAAAAGTGGATTTATGCTTGACCAAAAAAACAATAGATTGGTTTTAGCAAATGAAGATAAAATATATGAATTTTTAACAAATGATATAAATTCATATATGAAAAACTTTGAAGTATTGGCCACAGATAATTTTAAAGAAAAAGAAATAAAATCAACAGCGAATATAAGTTTAGGTGTTAGGATTGAAAATAATTTATTAGATATAGATTTTTCTAACCTAAATTTTGATCCTGCCGAACTTCAAGATATAATGAAAAAATATAAGTTAAAGAAGAAATATCATAGATTAAAAAATGGAAGTTTTATTAACCTTGAAGATAATGATACTATAAAATTTATAGATAGTATTACAGAAGATATAGATGTAGATTACAGCGCAATTAAGGATAACACTTTAAAACTTCCAATGTATAGAGCTTTATATCTAGATAAGATATTAGAAAAAAATTCATTTATACATGTTACCAAAGATGACAACTACAAAAGGCTAATACAAGACATAGATGTAAAACAATTAGAAAGCAATTTCGAAGTGCCAGTAAACTTACATGCAAACTTAAGACAATACCAAAAAGTTGGTGTTCAGTGGCTAGAAATGCTAGATTACTACGGACTGGGCGGAATTCTAGCAGATGACATGGGTCTTGGAAAAACTGTTCAATTATTATGTGTTATTAGTGCATACTTAGAAAAGCACAAGAATAACAGTAAACCAATATTAGTTGTTTGCCCAAGTTCACTTTGCTTAAACTGGCAAAATGAGATAGAGAAATTTACATCAAATGTTTCTTCAATAGTAATTCATGGAACATTAGAAGAAAGACAAAAGTCAATTAAAAATATACCAGAGTATAATGTAGCAATTACTTCATATGAGTTATTAAAAAGAGACTTAGAAGAATACAAAAAGTATAATTATGAATTTAAATATATAATTGCTGATGAAGCTCAATACATAAAAAATAATAATACCCAAAATGCAAAAGCAATAAAGAGCATAACTGCGGAAACAAGATTTGCATTAACAGGTACACCAATAGAAAATTCATTATCAGAATTATGGTCTATATTTGATTTTATAATGCCAGGATATTTATTTGGTTATAGAAAGTTCAAAGAATTATATGAAACACCAATAGTTAGAGATAACGACGAAAATGCAATTCAAAAACTTAAAAAATTAATAGAGCCATTTATATTAAGAAGAATTAAAGGCGAAGTTCTAACAGAACTTCCAGACAAAATGATAACTGTTTTAAATAGCCAAATGTTAGAACAGCAGCAAGAAATTTATTTATCTTACCTTTCACAGGCAAGAAAGAATGCAATGGAAGAGATAAAAGAAAATGGAATTGAAAAGAGTCAAATAAAAATCTTAGCATTACTTACAAGATTAAGACAAATTTGTTGCCATCCTGGACTATTTATTGAAAATTATAAAGGTGGAAGCGGAAAGCTAAACCAATGTATAGAAATTGTAAAAGATGCAATTCAGTCAGGACATAAAATATTACTATTTTCTGGCTATACAGCAATGTTTGAAATTATAGAAAAAGAGTTAAAAAAGGAAGAAATAGAATATTTAAAATTAACAGGACAAACAAAAGTATCAGATAGAATAAATTTAGTTGATGAATTTAATAATAACCCAGATAAGAAATTATTCTTAATTTCTCTTAAAGCAGGAGGAACAGGACTTAACTTGATTGGAGCAGATATGGTAATACACTATGATCCATGGTGGAATTTATCTGCTGAGAATCAGGCAACAGATAGAACTTATAGAATTGGTCAAAAGAGAAATGTACAAGTTTACAAGCTTATTACTAAGAATTCTATAGAAGAAAAAATATATGACTTACAAAAAAGAAAAGAAGCGCTAATAGATAATATGATTTCTACAAATCAAACATTTATTAGTAAGCTTTCTAAAGAAGATATAATGAATTTATTTGAATAATATTTTAAAGTTTGTATAAAGAAAATTTATATATTTCTTCAAATTTTATCGGCTTCGGGCAAGTCGCTTCGCTTCAAAACTGCGCGAAACCTCTAAATTTTCAAAATATATAAATTTTCTTAAATTAATAAAACTATTACATTTATAGATTTTCTAAAGTCAATAAGGTTAAAGATTTAAAATACATTTTTAAAAATAGGATTGGAGATTAAATGAAAAATAAGATTAGCATAATTGGAGGAGGATTGGCAGGCTGTGAGTCTGCATATCAACTTGCTAAACGTGGAATAAAAGTGGATTTATATGAAATGAAGCCAGAAAAATTTTCGCCAGCACATTCAAATCAAGATTTAGCAGAGATAGTATGTAGTAATTCTTTTAAATCTAATTTACATACAAATGCATGTGGCTTATTAAAAGAAGAATTAAGATTATTAGATTCACTTTTAATAAAAATTGCAGATGAAACAGCAGTTCCTGCAGGACAAGCACTAGCAGTAGATAGAGAAGAATTTTCTAAAAATGTAACTAAAGCTATAGAAAGTAATCAAAATATTAGAGTAATACGAAAAGAAGTAGGCTATGATAAAGAAATAAGACTAAAAAATTTAGCACAAAAAGGAATTGTAATTATAGCTACTGGACCGCTTTCTTCTGACAGCCTATCTAAAGAAATACAAGAATTAACTGGAGAAGAAGATTTACATTTTTATGATGCAGCAGCTCCTATAATTTATAAAGATAGCATTAACATGAATATAGCTTTTTATGGAAATAGATATGAACAAGAAAGACCCAAAGATGAAGATGTAGAAGAATGGAAAAAAAAGAATCAAAAGCAAGAGCAAAGCTATATTAATTTACCAATGAATAAAGAAGAATATGAAAAGTTTTGGAATGAGCTAGTTAATGCAGAAGTTGTAGAGCTTCATGAGTTTGAAAAAAGAGAAATATTTGAAGGTTGCATGCCAGTGGAAGTAATGGCAAAAAGGGGAATAGATACTTTAAGATATGGTCCTTTAAAACCAATGGGATTTACAGACCCAAGAACAGGGTATAGACCTTATGCATTAGTACAACTAAGACAAGATAATAAAGATGCAACAATTTATAATATTGTAGGTTTTCAAACAAATTTAAAATATGGAGAGCAAAAGCGTGTTTTTAGAATGATACCAGGCTTAGAAAATGCAGAATTTGCAAAATATGGAGTAATGCATAGAAATACTTTTATAAATTCTACTAAACTTTTAGATAACCATTATAGAATGTTAGAAAATAAAAATATATATTTTGCAGGACAAATAACAGGAGTAGAAGGTTATGTAGAGTCAATTTCGTCAGGTTTAGTTGCAGGAATAAATGCATCTATGCAAGTCTTAAACAAAGATTTAATCTCATTTTCAGAATACACAATGATAGGAGCACTTAGTAAATATATATCAACTCCAAACGATAAATTTCAACCAATGAATGCAAATTATGGCATATTACCAGAATTAGAAGGAAAAAAGATTTCAGACAAAAAATTAAAATATGGAAAAATGTCTGATAGAGCAATAAA